>CAZNGA010000070.1:0-16714 GCA_964572485.1 uncultured Chitinophagales bacterium | reverse complement strand
TAACCTTGCAAAGTTATTCAATTTCTAGCAGGGTGTCCCAGTGCGGAAGTCAGGAAAAATTGATTGATTATCTTGAGGATTTCAAAGGGAGCAAGTTATTTGTGGATGACATTACCCTCCTCACCTGCAGGTTCTATTGATCTCATTTTGCCACTCATAGTTTTATATATCCTGTGGTTGGATCCTTTTATTGTTCAATTGGATATTTACAAGTATCGCAATGTTCAAGAAAAATAGACTCCCGATCTTATCTACTTCCATCAGATCGCTTAGAACATTCATTACTAGAATTGAAATAACTGAAATGATAATGGCAAGTACCAGTCGCTTTGTATCAGGGTCAATGGTTTCATTATATACTCGCTGACTATAAATGAACAGATAACATATAAATGAAAGGAATATGAGTAACCCAATATATCCTTGCTCCACTAGCACCATTAAAAAGTAATTATGAACCCCGGATTTCTCGGGATTATCACTTACCCAGGTGGTAAATGATGAAACAGTATGGCTTTTATAGAAGTTGTAAAAATTCCCAGGTCCGTATCCGGTAATTGGTTTTTCTAAGCTCATCTTACAAGCAGCTACCCATCGATAGATTCTTTCAACACTTGAGAGATCTTCCAGCTCATAGGTTGCCATTAAATGCTCGTCAAGATCCTGGTGTATGATCGTTTTCTCAAAATCAGAAGAGTATTTGAGATAGTTATTCTCATATATCAGAAAAGCAAGTATCAGGATGAACATGCCAAGCGATGCACCCAATACCCACTTTAATAAATTTCTTTTAACCATGATGTATCCGACAAGCGCTATAAGTAAAGCAAGCCATGAAGCTCTTGTGTAAGAAAAATAGATAGCAACAACGAATAGCACCTTACTGAAATTCAAGATCATCCTTTTTATAGAACCTCTTGGATACCATGTGCTAGCCAACCAACAGAAAGGATAAAATGCTACTAGTAGTGCTGCATATGTCACATGGTTCCTGAAAAATGGTGACATTGGTTTATTTACATTGCTAAATGCGAAGTCATATAGAGCAAACCTTACCAATATATACAGGACCAATATGAACAAGGGTATAAAAACACACCAAAAAATAGTTTTGAACTCTCTTTTTCCTTTTACGATCATCCCCCCCAGGAAAACGAAAGTGATCAAATACCAGCTTTTCGCTAGTAAGAATTTTACAGATATCATTGGGACAGACGAATATATTGTCACGATGCCTATCCATACAAAATGTAATATCAGCAATTGAATGATCGGATCCTTTAGAAATCCGTTGTCGAATTTTTTAGGATCATGCAATATATAAATGATAAAGACCAGTGTCAAAAAGATCATTAAAGGCTCAGTGGGTAAGTCAGTACCTAATCCATTGGGTAAATATATTTCAACTGATAGGGGTAACAAAAAGAAGAGTAAGTAGAATAGTTTTTTGAAATCAATAAAAACTATGGAACCAATCAATACGACAAAAGGAATGAAGATCAGAGAATAATTCTCAAAGTAGATTGTGAAGAATAAGCAAGGCAACATGATTAAACAGTTGGCTACAAATAGGCCAATTGATAACCTGTTGAGTTTATTAGTCACCATTAAATAATTCGGGCTTTATTTGATGATACTTTTCCAAAATTATAACGCAAAAAATGGAAAATATAAGTGCAATAAATGTTGAACTCACCACAATTAACCACCTAATTGGTTTTGATTTTTTTTCAGCGCTATAGGCTTTTTCTACCACTGCCAATGTAGAGATCTCTTCTGAAGTAGAAAGGCTATGCTGTTCGTAAAGTAATGAGATCTCGTTCAATTCATCTAAAGTGTTATCAAATCGTGTTTTGAGAATTTGAATTTTTTCTGATATCTTATTATCCCCATTGTTGGTCTTAACCAATGATCTAAGTGAAGAGAGACTGTCAGATAATTGAGAAACACGTATCTCCTTTCGCTCTTTTTCATCATTGAACATTTTAATGATCTTCTTTTTATTCTCGAGGACCATCATTTTGTTGATCTCATCAATTTTCCTGACGATTTCATTGGCGATATCTGCAGCCATTTTTGGATCAGTGTCAAGAATGGTGATCTCGATTCCGCCAAGGTCTGTTTTAATGGGTGAGTAATTTGCCTCAAACTCTTTGTTGACCTTCGTTAAATAGTACTTAGTATTTGCAGTATCTATGTCATAGTGTTTGAACAAGTCAAATTTATATATGATGTATGAGGAAAGGTAGGAAGACTTGGCAATAGATAATACCCTGTCAACATCCTTTTTGGTTCCAAAATATTCTATAGTGCTTTCACCCCTGCCCTGTGTATTAAATAGGGTCTGGCGATCAGTTAAAGCAGGATTTGAAGCATAAAAAGTAGTTTGTGACTTGTAGTATTCAGGCATTAACAGTGAAACAACAATACTCCCAACGAGGCTAATAGAAGTAATTATTATTATAGCCCTGCGCCATTTTCCCAGGATCTTTAAAAGATCGATAATATTGAAAGAGTCATTCATGTTTAATGAAAGTTAAGTTTGCAAAGGTAGAAAATATATTGAAAAAAGGAATATATTCATTCATCATTAGCTCTATATAAGGAAGCTAATTCCTTTATATCAATAAGCTTCAGCAGGAACGCTAAAATGACACTTAAAATTGCTATAAAAGTGAAATTGCCTACCCAATTCTGAAATAATGTGCTTAGGTAATGATTAATAGCTATGAGCCCTGCAATATAGAGCACTATTTGTATGATCAATTTGAAATTTGCTGTTAACTTGAAATGATATATCGTTAACATAAGAAAAGAAAGAGCAATAATGACCTGAGTAAATACAGTTGCTTGGGTAGCACCATAGGCTTTAAATTTCATGATCAGGAAATAGTTGAGCGTAATGTTGATGATAATACCGAAAAAAGTGATCAGGTTCATTTGCTTCAAATTGTTGTTGGCAGTCAATATGGTGCCGAAAATGTATACCATTGAGATCGGGATAAATGCGAATATCAAAAGACCAAAGATCTCTGACGAGTAATTGGTTGCATCAACATATAAGAAGTAAATGATCTCCTTTCGAAAGAAAAAACATGTAATGCTAAGCGCAAGAGAAATTGTGATCAGTGACCTGAAACTAAATAATAGAAGGGGTTCGATCTTTTGTTTCTGTATCAGCATCTTTGAAAAAATAGGGAGCAACAAACTCGCAAATAAAAATCCAATCATATTGATGCCATCAAGCAATCTAAAGGATGCTGCATAATATCCTGCTTCAAGAGCGCCATCAGTTGGTAATAGCTCTTCTATCATTACCCCATCTATCCTATAGTAAATAGCCATCATAATATAGATGATAGCAAATGGATAGCTTTGTTTTAAGATCCGTTTTATAATAGGAAGTTGCGGCCGCAGTAACAGGAATTTGGATCTCGCAAGCACTAAAATGAACGCGAATAACCCTGCAATGATCAATGATATGGTTTGTGCATAAATGAAAGATTCTATGGTAAGCGATATTCCGGGGATCTTATCAAATAATAACAGGGAGCAGATGACGATCATAATTACTTTGTCGAGCACAGAAAGTACACCATCAGTTTTGAAAAAATGTAAACCGGAAATATTGGACCTGAAGTAGAAGATCAGCGAAATAAGCCCCTGGTTCACCGCTAAATATGCGAGTAGTTTAATTTTATTATCATCGAAATCCAGCAGCCATGCAATTGAAAAAGTGATCAGGAAGTAGAAGAGGGTTAAGGCTACCTTTATAGCCAGAATATTGGACAAATAGGTGGTGAAAAGAGAATTGTCTTGAGCAATAGACCGATTATTATAATTGGTGATGCCGATATCAAGGATGACATGGAATAAATAAGAGAAGTTGAACATGGCAAAATAGAACCCATACGCTTCTGATCCTACACCATTCTGAACACCCACTTCAATTCCAAAGATCCATACAGGTTTCACCATCAGGTTCAACCCAATCAGGAAGATGATATTTGATAAGAATTTTCTTTTCACAATCTTTTAATCGATGATTTTCATAAATACAATGTTGTCAGAAGTTGTTCCGGTAGAAGAATAATGAGCAGCCAGATCTTCACAAGGGGATATATTTCCTGCGTCATCAATTATATGACCTTTGTAAGCGAATTTTGTTAACAGATCAATACCATGCTGATGGAGATCTTTATTCTCATTTATATCCCAACATTCCATTACGATGACAGGACTCTGGTCAACTAGCTGATTCATAAATCCTGAAAGTACTTTATATTCTCCACCTTCCACATCTATCTTTACCATTTGGGGATTGATCTTTTTGTCTGTGCAATAGGTGTCTAGAGTGATTGTATCGATATTATTCACTCGCTTTTCAACCTTTTGGAACCATTCTTTATCTTCAAAGCCACTCGTTTCAGAAGTATTATTTTCTGAAAATAATAAAGGGAATTCTACAAAGTCAATTTTACCAATTGTATCAGAGACCACAAGTTCATTTGAAGTAATATTTTGATAGGGCTTTAAATTTTCCATAAGGATACTATATGAATTTAGTGATGGTTCAAAGCAATGAATATTACCCTCTTCACCAACCAATTTACCAGCTAAAAGGGAGTAGTAACCAAAATGTGCCCCAACATCCACAAATGTATCCCCGCTGTCCAGATTTTTGATGAGAAATTTAGCTAATCGTATCTCAGAGGAGTGATTCTTTGCCCCAAAAATGTATATATCTTTTCCGGATGGCAGATTGACGACCATTTTTTCTCCAAAAAAAGTGGTGGTTCGAAGAGAGAATCCTTTCCCTGTAAGTTGGTAGATAACATTTGTATAAAGAAAGCCAAAAGTAAGTTTGAAGGGATAATGTAACCATCTGATGATCTTGACCGCCTTAGTTAAGTAGGCGACTCTATCCAGGGTGGCTATCCAACTTTTATGCATAAAAATAAGGGGTCCGTCAATTCTTCCAGTAAAGGTAATAATTCAGATTTTGCAAAGTTTAGTTAATACGAATATTTAAATAACTTATTGTATTATTGCAAAAATGAAAATAGCTGTCAATACAAGGTTTCTGATAGGGGATAAGATGGAGGGGATCGGATATTTTACCCATGAGACCATGAGACGAATAACCACCCAACACCCGGAGCATGAATTCATTTTTTTATTCGACAGAAAGTATGATGATTCCTTCATTTTTTCGGAAAATATAACCCCATTAGTACTGCCTCCCCCTGCCAGGCATCCTTTCCTATGGTATTATTGGTTTGAGCATGTCCTTCCTGCTTGTCTTAACAAAATAAAACCAGATTACTTTATCTCTCCTGACAGTTTCCTCTCGTTGAGAAGTGATATTAAAACCATTCTTGTAATGCATGACCTTGCTTTTGAAGATGGGTCAGCAAAGGTGCCTTATCTCACGAAAAGGTATTATAGATATTTTTTCCCAAAATATGCAAGGAAGGCAGAAAGGATAGCTACTGTGTCCCAATTTTCAAAACAGGACATCATAGAGAAATATCATATAAACCCGAATAAGATCGATGTCGTGTATAGCGCAGCTAAAGAACCATTCAGGCCGATCAGCTCTGATGAAAAGGAAGGTGTTAAGGCGCAATACACCTCCGGACAAGATTATTTTATCTATGTCGGCATGCTGCAGCCACGAAAGAATATTGAGCGAATGCTAAAGAGTTTTGATGATTTCAAGGATAAAACAGGATCCTCGGTAAAATTGTTGATAGCTGGTAGGAAAGTGTGGGGTGCCAAAGGAATGTTGGCTGCATACAATGATATGGCACATAAAGAGGATGTTGTATTTACGGATTACGTATCCCTGGAAGAGTTGGTAAAGCTTGTCGGTGCTTCATTGGCTTTGCTTTTTGTTTCCTGCTTTGAAGGTTTTGGGGTTCCTATTTTAGAGGGTATGCAGTGTGAAGTACCTGTGATCACTTCCAATGTATCCTCCATGTCTGAGGTAGCCGCTGATGCAGCTTTGATAGTTGACCCATATTCCATTGATAGTATCACGCAGGCAATGATCAAGATACATCAGGATCCTGCACTTAGAAATACCCTGATCGATAAAGGAAAGATCCAAAGAGAGAATTTTAGTTGGGATGATACTGCCCATAAACTCTGGGAAGTAATCAATAAAGAGGCCCTAGATATTTAACCTCCCTTCTCGAATATCTACACTTGTGAATATATGCCCGGCTCTCTTTCCTTCCTTTTCTTCCTTTCTTCTTTGTTTTGCCACCATTCGCGAGCGTCCACGCTCGTGAGTTACCCGTATTACTTAATTCAATGGAAGTACTTTCAATTCACTTTCCGGATGAGCGCTGCTATAAACATAATCTTCAGGCCTTGCAACAAATCCTGCTTTAACAGGGTTGAAATGAATATAATCCATTTTCTGTTTAATGATCTTATTGTTGTCCAGTTCAATAGGATAGTTCCCATGTATCCAAAACTGATTGTACTTGTTTTGGGGATTCAGATGACCATAATATTTAAACATATTTATCAACCACTTTCTCCTGCTTTCATAGGAATTATGAAGGATCATGTTAGTTAATTCTTTAGAAGTAAATGTCTTAAAGTCTCGCAACAGATCACTTAATTTCCCTTTAGCCGCACCTGCAATTAAGTGTATATGGTTTGGCATAATACAATAGCAATAGATTTCCAAACCTTTATTTTTCTGACAGAATATCAGATTTTCAATCAGGAAATCAAAGTAGCTTCTTCTTACAAAAATATTGATCCAAGCTACAACCGTTAAGGTTACAAAGTATATATTGCCTTCAACAGTTTTTCGGACTTCTGACATGAATAAATATTCATTTATCTAAAGTTTTTCAATCGAGTGTGGACGCTCTCCCAAGAAGAGTGTGAACGCTTGAAGTGAAAAGTAAATTGTAAAAATATTAAAGAAGGTTGTGTATACAAAAACAGTTTTACCGGTAAAGTTACATTCTAACGTATGCAAACGAGCGTGGACGCTCGCTTGAGATACACCCATTCACGAGCGCCTACGCCCATGACCAACCCACTTGCGAGCGTCTACGCTCGTGAATAAGAAATGAAATGTAAATTTTTATTCTAAATGACCTATCCCATCCTCCACCTCATGCAGAATCTCACACGACTTTACAACTTCTTTAAGGGTGGTATGGTCCTTAAATAAGGGCCGGTCTTCTTCCAGGAAATCTACATGTTTTCTAACCACACTCCTGGCAATAGTCACTCCTTTCCCGAAGTTATAATCCCTCAGGTCGAGTGCCTGGGCCGCTGCCAGAAATTCAATGCCTAAAATACCGTATGCATTATCAATGATCTGGAAATTCTTGATGGCAGTATTCATACCCATCGAAACAAAATCCTCCTGGTCTGCCGCTGCGGGTATCGACTGTATGGAAGCAGGGGCAGAGAGTATTCTTTGCTCTACAATTAAACTGTCTGCAGTGTATTGGCTCAACATCAATCCTGAAAACATGCCGGCCCCCTTTGTCAAAAATGGGGGCAATCCAATATTCAGTGCCGGGTTATTCAACCGGTTCATCCTTCGTTCCGATAGCACCGAAACCATAGTGATCGCTGCACTGATCATATCCATTGGTAGTGCTACGGGTGTACCTTGGAAATTGGCACCCGAAATCTGAAGGTCCTCTTCAGGAAAAAAGACAGGATTGTCACCCACACCATTCAACTCGATGGTAACTTGTGAGGCAGCATAGTTAACTGCATCATGAGCCGTTCCGATTACCTGTGGTGTAGACCGCATGGAGTAAGCATCCTGAACCTTGCATTTGATCTTGCCTTGTATCAGGTCACCACCGGTGACCATTTTATTGATGGCTTTTGCACTTCTCACTGCACCCTGGAAGCCGCGTGCTTCATGAAGTTTAGCTGAATAAGGCTTGAGGTTTGCCTTGAGCGCTTCCAATGACATGGCAGCAGCTATTTCTGCCTGCTTTAGCCAATTATTAGCATCAAATAATAAGAGAGCACTCATGGCTGTCAACATATTAGAGCCATTGATCACAGATAATCCATCCCTTGCCTTTAATCCGGGGATGGCAATGCCTGCTTTATTCATGGCTTCTTTCCCTTCAAGTAATTCCCCGTCAATGTATGCTTTCCCTTCTCCTAACATCAGGAGAGCGATCTGTGACATAGGAGCCAAGTCACCCGAAGCACCTACGGAACCTTTCTGACATACATAAGGAGTTACTCCTTTATTTAGCATTTCAACCAATGTCATGGTGATCTCGGGGCGGCACCCTGAATTTCCATTGGCATGCACATTCACCCTTCCCAGCATAGCGCCTCTTACATATTCAATAGGTGCAGGATCGCCAATGCCTGCAGCATGATTATAGATCAGGTATTTCTGAAATTCTTCTAATTTCTGATCATCCAGCACCACCTCTGAAAATTCACCAATACCTGTATTGATGCCATACATGATCTCTTTGGCTTCAATTTTCTTTTCTATCATACTACGGCATACTGATATCCGCTCCAATGCATCAGGGTGAAGGGATACTTCCTCATTGTCTCTGGCTACCTTCACCAGGTCTTCTATGGTAAGATCATTTCCTGTAATTATAATGGACATGGTCAATCTTTTAATGTTTCAATTAATTCATCAATGGAAAGAGCTTGCTGTTCTCCTGTTTCCATATTCTTTACACTTAATTTTCCATTCTTCATCTCTTCAGTGCCAACCAACACGACGAAAGGAATATTCTTTGAATTCGCATATTTCATTTGCTTTGCCAGTTTTACCTGGTCTGGGAAGATCTCAGCGTTAATGCCACTGTCTCTTGTTTGCTGTAATAAAGGAAGGACATATTTTTCTGATACCTCATCGAAATTAGTGAAAAGTACTTTTGTAACTGTTCCTATATTTTTGGGAAAAAGATCGGATGCTTCCATCACATTGTAGATCCTGTCCAATCCAAAGGAAAATCCGACTCCTGAAATGTCTTTCAAGCCAAAAACGTTGGTAAGGTCATCATAACGGCCGCCACCGGCAACACTTTCCGATTGTTCACTTTGTACTTTAGCCTCAAAAATGGTGGCTGTGTAATAATCCAATCCTCTTGCCAGTGTAGGTTCGAAGACCACATTTTGAGCCCCGGAATCTTTGAGATAGTCAAATATCTTTTCTATCTCTTCCAGACCATTACTATCTGCACCTGAAAGATCTTTTTTTAGTGTGTTCACTTTTTCTTCATTTGATCCCGACATCCTCAATAGGAAATTCACATTTTCAATGATCTTGCCTGGGATCTCCTTTTTCTTCATCTCTTCGGTTACACCATCACCGCCAATTTTATCAAATTTATCAAGTGAAACAGTGACAGAACTGAATAGTTGCTCGCTATTTTCATCCCTGTCAACACCCTGTAAAATTTTACTTTCCAATATCTTTCGATTATTAATGAGAATGGATGCATCCACACCTAGTTTACTAAAGACATCATTCATGATCTTTACCAATTCAGCTTCATTTAACAGTGCATTGCTTCCGATAACATCAGCATCACACTGGTAGAATTCGCGATACCTCCCTTTTTGGGGCCTGTCGGCACGCCATACAGGTTGAATCTGATATCGCTTAAAAGGGAAAGTGATGTCGTTTCGATTTTGGACTACATACCTGGCAAAAGGCACGGTCAAGTCATAGCGAAGCGCTTTCTCCGAAATTAAAGGAGTCAATTCCTTAGAAGAAGCATTTCGAATTTCGGATTTCGAATTTCGTGCTTTCCCCAAATAGTCCCCCGAATTCAATATCTTAAATATCAGCCGGTCCCCTTCATCTCCATATTTTCCGAGGAGGGTTTCGAGATTTTCCATGGCAGGAGTCTCCAATGGCTGGAAGCCGTATCGTTCGAACACATCTCTGATGACAGAGCTGATATAAGAGCGTCTGGCCACCTGTCCGGGATTAAAATCCCGAGTTCCTTTGGGTGTATTTGCTTGTATTGGACTCATGAATTACTATTTGTCAACTCTTTTTCAATAAAAGTGGTACAAGACCGATCCAACATCTGGTAAACTTCCTCAAACCCATCATCATCCAGGTATGGATCAGGGATCTCCTGATCACTGCCCGGGGATACCAGGTTCATGATCATTTCCACTTTGCTCCGGTCTTCATCATTTTCTGCCAACTCAAGGGCATAGCTGAAATTCTCCTTATCCATCGCGAAGATCCTGTCAAAATTCCTAAAGTCATTGACCGTTAATTTCCGTGCCCTGTAATCACCGATCTCTAATCCATGTGCATTGGCAATAGCTATCGACCGTGGATCGGGATTTTCTCCAACATGCCAAGAATCTGTGCCTGCTGAGTCCACTTCCCAATCCAGATTATTCTTTGTAATTTTATCTTTTAAGATCCCCTCAGCCAAAGGAGATCGGCAAATATTTCCAAGACAAAGCATTAGAATTTTCATATGATCGGATAATGATGGTTGCAAAGTTAAATATAAAATAAATGAATAAGAATTTATTTAAGGACACCATTATTGCTCCGGCAACGCCGGAAGGGCAGGGGGCGATCAGTATGGTGCGTTTGTCAGGTGGTCAGGCGATCTCGATATGTGAAAAGGTCTTCACTCCTTCCACCAAAGGGAAGAAGCTTTCGAAGCAACCATCCCACACCCTGCACCATGGATTGATTGCGAGTGGAGACAAAGATATTGACGAGGTGCTGGTAAGTATCTTCAAAGCACCACACTCTTACACAATGGAAGAGATGGTAGAGATCTCATGCCATGGATCCACACTTATACAACAGCAATTGATCCAACTATTTATTAAGAAAGGTGCAAGGATGGCCAATCCCGGAGAATTCACCATGCGAGCATTTATAAATGGCAGGATGGATCTTGCCCAGGCTGAAGGTGTCGCTGATCTGGTAGCTGCAGAATCGGCTTCAGCACACGAAGTCGCTTTTCGGCAGATGAGAGGTGGTTTTTCTAATGAAATAAAGGAACTTCGTCAGCAATTGGTGGATTTTGCATCCCTGATCGAGTTGGAGCTGGACTTTAGTGAGGAAGATGTAGCTTTCGCGGATAGAAAGAAATTGACGAAACTGGTGGGCCATATTCTAAAAGTTGCCAAAGAGCTGGCAGCTTCATTTCAACTCGGTAATGTGATCAAGAATGGGGTAACCACGGTAATAGCCGGGAGGCCGAATGCCGGAAAATCCACTTTATTGAACACCTTGGTTCATGATGACAGGGCCATCGTTTCGGAGATACCCGGCACTACACGGGATACCATTGAAGAGTTGATCAATATTAATGGGATATTATTCAGGTTGGTGGATACGGCAGGATTGCGAGAGGCAACCGGTGAAATAGAAGCGATCGGGGTAGAGAAAACAATGGAGAAGATCGCCAAGTCAGCAGTGGTTATTTATTTATTTGACGTGCATGTTGTAAGTAGCAAGGAAGTGCTGGATGATGTCAAGGCCTTAGGAGGTAAGACGCCTGTGATCCTTACCGGTAATAAGATGGATCGGGGAGATAAGAAAAAGACGGAAGCGACATTTAAAGAACTGGATCAGGTGTTATACATTTCTTCCAAAGAAAATCAAAACATTGAGGAATTGAGAAAGCGTTTGGTCAAGACAGTGTTGGACAAAGCAGTTGACCCAGGCCAGACCATCGTTACCAATATGCGGCATTATGAGGCCTTGAAGCAGGCGAGCAAGGCGCTGGAAGACGTTCAAAAAGGATTAACATCCAAGGTTACCGCCGACCTGCTGGCCACCGATATCAGGGTAGCATTACAACATCTGGGTGCCATCACGGGTGAGGTAACTAGCGATGAGCTGTTGGGGAATATTTTCGGGAAGTTCTGTATTGGAAAGTAACAATCAGGTGTGCTTAATGCTTTTTATTAATGTGTAATTACCAACTTCCCTGTTACCATATCTTTAGCTGAGAACATTACTTTATAAAAGTAAATCCCTTTAGGTTGGGCGGATAGATCAATCTCAAACTCCGGATAAAAATGTTTCGAATGATATATTTTTTCTCCCAGGATATTAAAAACACTAATTTCAGTTTTTCTTGTACAACCTGTTATGATATTAAAAGTACCATTTGAAGGATTCGGGAATATTTGTATCCCATTTGTTAAGTTGTTCTCGTCAATAGCGCCAATATATGAAACACACCCACCCCAAAGTCCAATTGAGATAGAATCCACATAAGTATTAATTGTATTTGATGTACCTCCTGTTAATGAAGTAAAAGTGATGGAGGAAGTTAATATTGAGTCAACAATTGTATCAACAGAACTTTCACTAACACAATCCTCCGCATAGCCAAGGGAGTCAATTTGTATTACTCCAATATGTAAAGATTCGTATAATCCAGTTTTAACTCCAACAACAGGGCCATTACCTACTATAAAATATTCATTATTATTTGATGGAATAACATCAACAGCGGGGAGGACCAAATTTCTACTCCAAACAATGTTTCCTGTTGGATCGATTTTTGTTATACCGCCGTTGAATATTCCGCCACCGTGAACAAAAATATAGCCGCTGTCAGGAGTCATATGAAGTTTTGAAGTTGAATATAGAACATTAATCCCACCTGAACCAGATCCAATATTCTCGTTATAAGATTTAATCCAATTAATATTTCCCAAAGAGTCTGTTTCCACAATTCCTATATGACCACTTATATTCAAATAAATAAGAAAACCATCATTTGTAATTTCTAAATCATTTCCTCTACACTCATATTTGGAAGAGAGATAGTATTTATTTGACCATAAGAATGTTCCCGTCGGGGATAACTTGATCAGAATAGCATTGCCATCATAAGTAGAATATTTTTCCATATATCCAGTTATAACATAACCGCTATCTGGAGTTTGTCTTACCGAATTTCCAGCACTGTTAGGGTAGCTACTATTTAAAATATTTGTCCATTGTAGGGTGCCCGTGAAATCAACCTTTGCAGTAAAAACTTTCGATTGATCATCTGTAAAACCGGTCATTACATAACCTGAGTCATAGGTCTGTTGGACAAAAGTAGCATAAATAGAATAACCGGGCTGGTTTATTGTTTTTGCCCAAATGATATCACCATTAGATTCTATTTTAACACACAATGCTTCATATTCATCACTGATTGGATTGGATACTGAGCCAACGAGTACAAAGCAACTATCCTTTGTAGTTATTATACTATTAAAGACAACATTCGAATTATAGGAGGTATCACGGTTAAATGTCTTGTTCCATACAATATAACCTGTTGAGCCAACTTGGATTATAAGCCCGCCCATAGATGCTTCACCAGCGATCATATATCCATTATTATAAGAAGCACAAACTGAATTTACTTGAATACCACGATTTTTAGAATCATAATATACGCCTGAGAAGGTAACTTGTTGGGCTTGGGAGTGGAACAAAAAACTTGATGACAATACCATCCCAACAATAAATTGAACTGTCTTCATAGTGATAAATTCTTATTGCAGCATAACTAATTCTTCCCATGAATATTGGTCAGTCAACTCTATCAGAAAATTCAATCCCATATAACCAATTACACTAAATTAATTAATTATATGATATTAAGCAAAAATTGTAACTTCTTACTGTGAAACTTGGCTCCCCTGTTTCTCCCATTCCCGCAAAGCTGCTTGTCCCGCAGACCGGACTTTTAACAGTAAGGATGTTATCTCAAGATTCATCCAACAACCACACTAAAACCTATTCACTTGACGGTTTTGTAATCCTTATCCATTAACATTTTTTAACAGCTTTTTTGTGCATTATAACTTATTATAGTTTAACTTTATAGATATATTTTCTTCATTTGTACCATTACATGTTTTTGATCTACTTATGAAAATAGTTTACCCCTAATACTTACCACTATGAAAAGAATTACCCTGATTTTTTTAATGATCTTGATCTCCCGAACATTTAGTGTGGCCTGCACATGTGGGGGGCCGGATAATTTTTGTACCACCATTACCAAACAACCCGATATCTTGATAATTAAAGGAGTAAAAGTCTCCCAGAGACTTCATGGAATGAAGATGAAAATATTAGAAGTGCTTAATGGTAATGAGTCGAATGATACCATTATGGTATGGGGTGATAACGGTGCTTTATGTAGAGTATATGCCAGTAATTTCAATGTTTCAGACACGCTGATCCTTGCGCTGGATGAAATTATCTCTGGAGGTTCAATTGAGAAGGTGGGGGATTACAGTCTCTCAATTTGCGGGAAATTCTACTTGAACGTTGTTAATGACACAGTGATCGGTACAATTACTGATCCGGTTACTCAAGAAATGCCGTACATCGACTTCAAGACAAGTTTATGCGGACTTAGTTCAATAGACAATAACTTACCAAAAGAAACTCAAAACATAAGAATCTATCCAAATCCCTCCTCTGGTAAAATAACTATAGAATTCGACAATACTAAAAATGAAAACATTCGACTAACAATATTCACTCTTACAGGAACAATAGTCAAACAGATAGAAACAAACAGATCCAAAATAAAATTGGATAAAAAATCATTACCTGGCAGTATGTATTTGTATAAGATACATTATGAAAACGGACAAATACTCGGGCAAGGAAAACTTATAATAGATTAAGAGCTCACAATCACATTTTCGTCAATCCAGCACCCAGTATTCTTAAAAACCATCAAGACTTATCAATTTTTAAAGTTATATTTAAGAGTTGGTCTATATTTTTTCTTTTCTTCCTCTTCCTTTTTCTTTAGCATTCATGTTTCATTTAACAGGATAAAAGAAATCCTATTGCAATATAAAAAGCGCTGGCTTGAAAAAACGGCTGGCGCTGTGCTATATGCGGGAGGGAGCATCGTTTTTTCTCTCTTTTTCTTTGGTTCGTTTCTTTTGGAGAAGCAAAAGAAATGAACATAAGAAGATTATTGGTTTGTTGTACTGAATAATCTCCATCCATTAATAATGGTAGGGTACCAGTTGCTAAAAAATTAGGTTTCCAATAATACTTATAAAATGTGGATTGCGCATAACAACTATCCATCAGAGATGAATTAATAAAGGCTGCCGCAATTATTATAAATATCAAATTAGTGAAAATATTTTTTAAATTTCTCATGATAAAAAATTTATTGGTTAACTCATTGAAAAAATATTTTTCTGATTGAAAAGTAATTTTCCCCGATCTGAATTTTGGCATAATACAGCCCCTTTTCAAGATTGGCAATAGAGATGGATGTAATGATTTGTTTACCAGTAAATTCTTTTTTTAATATGATTCCACCTGTAATATCATATAATGTTATATAGACAGTTTCACTATGTATATTATTAACATCAAGCATAAATATCCCTTCATTTGGGTTTGGGTAAATATTAATAGAATGGATAATTGAAGCTCCAGTAATACCTATTCCCGAAAAATAAAACTCATTGGAAGTGTCGGATTCACAGTTATTATCAATGGCAATTACCTGATATTTCCCATTTTGCGTAACTAAAATTATTCTGTTGCTATCTGGAAGTAATAGTCCATCTAAGAACCACTTATATCTTGCAGCTACAATGCTACATTTCAAGCTGTCTATGCCTGTTAAGCTTATTGAAGGTGTTGTTGGAAACTGAGTAACAGTAACTGTATGTAATGGATTCAAGCCTCTTTGGCAGCCGGTTGTCGTATCGATTTCAATTATTCTAAAAGTCGTAGTTGAAATAAAATTGCCTGTTGCCAATGATAAAGTGTCATTGTTTCCATTCATTGCAATTCCGACCATTGAACCTGATGTAGTATCTTGCAATCGATAGGTTTTAAGTGTATCAGAAGAAATGATCACTATAGAAGTAGCTTCGTTTTCACAAATATTCAGTTGAGTAACAAAAGATTGAGGGTACAAACCAAACTGGTAAAGCTCTGAGATCTCGCAATCGTTCAAAGCACGATTGTATATTCTTATGTCATCAATTTTGCCTCCAAAATATTTTGGCCAGCTTACAGAGTTCTGTTTTCCTATCGTCAGGTCTTTATTATTTACTCCAAGTGATTTCGAAATTAATGTTGAATCATTTAATATACCATTTGTGTATATTTTCATCTTATTTCCGTCATAAGTTGCGGTAATATGATAATCATTACCAGGAAAAATTATCCAATCTGAGGTCACAATACCTATAGATAGATCAGCAAAAATTATCTTAAAAGATATTTTGTTGCCCATATCCCAGTATAATTCATAATGCCCTGCTTCTGGATTTTCTCCTTTCCCAATGATATAAATTCCACTAGAAGGATATACCCAAACTGATAAGCTAAATTCGAATTGTGGAGATAGTGATGGTGCATCTGCTACTATTATAAAATCGTCAACTGCATCAAAACTATATGCACTAGTATTGTTTCCTAATCTATCAGATGCTAAAATTGCACCATCAACTGTGCCATTATGTCCATTTCCAGATTCATCATTTGCATTACCATTGAATGGATAATATGCAACAAGCCCACTGTCAATGTTACTTTGAGCAGCCAAGTTGTCAACTTGTCCAAATAATATGCCAATTAACAATATTGCAATTGTACAGTTGAACCAATGTGAATTATAATGCAAAATATGGGGGTCTCTAATAACCATGTTTGTTACGAAAACTATTCCTATGTACCGAA
>CAZNGA010000069.1:0-16829 GCA_964572485.1 uncultured Chitinophagales bacterium | reverse complement strand
AAGGTATAGTGATCAGGCTCTCAGATGTGATTATAGTTGCGGTTCCTTCTGCCTATGTGAAAGAGATATTTTCTGAAATAAAGTCCAAACAACTCAATAAGAAGATAATTGTATCAGCTATCAAAGGGATGATCCCTGATGAAAATATAATCATTGCGGAGTATTTTAAAAAATATTTTGAAATTCCGTTTGAGAGGATCGTTGTTCTCAGCGGGCCGTGTCATGCTGAGGAAGTAGCTCAGGAAAAGCTCTCTTATTTAACTATGGCTTGCCCTAATACTAAGAATGCAAGAGAAATTGCATTTATGTTCGATTGCAGATTTATTAAGACAGCAGTAACCGATGATATTTATGGTACCGAATATACTGCTGTGATCAAGAATATTATTGCTATTGCAAGTGGGATTTGTCGTGGCTTAGGTTATGGAGATAATTTTCAGGCAGTATTGATTTCTAATGCAATTCAAGAGATCAAGAAATTCGTAGATGCTGTTCATCCGATCAAAAGGGATATTATGGGATCTGCTTACCTGGGGGATCTCTTAGTAACCGCATATTCCCAATATAGCAGGAATAGAACATTTGGGAATATGATCGGAAAGGGATATTCAGTGAACTCAGCTCAAATGGAAATGAGCATGATCGCTGAGGGTTATTATGCAGTTGACTGTATTCATAAAGTAAATAAGAACTTCAATATTGATATGCCGATCACTGAAGCGGTTTACAATATTTTATATAAGAAAAGCGATCCAGTAAGAGAGATTAGTTTTTTAAAAGACAAGCTATCCTAGTAACTATTTCTGATGTAGGTCAATCCTGAAGCCCTCAAATGTTCAAATTACTATAACTCTTTTCAGCAGCTTTTTGTTCTGCTGTCTTTTTGTTATAATCTTCACTAATAGCAATCTCTTTCCCATCAATGAAAACACCGATCTTAAAAATGGGACGTTTATCAATTACTGATTCATTGATTAATCGAAATTCAACATCTCTATCGTTTTTCTGACCCCACTCAAGCAGTTTACTTTTGTAGTTAAACACTATTGATTCTAGTTCTTCAACATTGAAGTACATTTTAATTACTTTATTCAGAAAGAAGCGTTCGGTAACGCGATACCCTTTATCAATATAAACTGCTCCTACTAGGGCTTCCAAGGCATTTCCGTGAAGAGATTTTAAACTGGAAATATCCGATTCATTGTATTGGATGAATGTATCTAATCCAAGATCCAGAGCTACGTTGTTTAATTGGTGCCTACTTACTATTTTAGATCGCATTTCTGTTAAAAACCCTTCAGATTTGAAAGGGAATCTATTATACAGATAATTGGTGACAATCATCCCTAATACAGAATCACCAAGGTGTTCCAGACGCTCATTATTGAGAGGAGTTTTATTAAATACGGAACTATGTTTGAATGCCAGATGGTAGATAGATAGGTTTGTAGGACTGCAACCGATCAAATTTTTAAGGGATCTGGCAAAATCTTTATCTGCCGAAACATAAAAGTTATAAAGATGTTTGATAAAACGCAACCTTGCTATTCAAATTGTTTGATAATAACCGATGCATTATGGCCTCCAAAGCCAAATGTATTACTAAGAGCAACTTTTACCTTACGTTCTTGGGCAGTATTAAGAGTAAGATTCAGTTTGGAGTCAATTTGAGGGTCTTCTGTGGAATGATTAATAGTTGGAGGAATAACTCCATGATTCATTGCTAAAATACATGCGATAGCTTCAGCAGCTCCTGCAGCACCAAGCAAGTGGCCTGTCATAGATTTTGTAGCGCTGATATTCATCTTATAAGAGTGATCCCCAAACACATTTTGAATGGCCAATATTTCACTGATGTCACCTAAAGGTGTTGATGTACCGTGAACATTTATATAATCAATATCATCAGTTTGCATTTTTGCGTCATCCAAAACAGATTTCATGACTAATTGTGCACCTAAACCTTCAGGATGTGGTGCAGTCATATGATAAGCATCAGCTGACATGCCTCCCCCACCAATTTCTGCATATATCTTTGCCCCCCTTTTCTTTGCATGTTCTAACTCTTCTAATATTAGTCCACCAGCCCCTTCTCCTAATACAAAGCCATCTCTATCCAAATCGAATGGCCTGGAAGCTGTTTTGGGTGAATCATTTCTTTCTGACAAGGCCTTCATAGAATTAAAACCTCCTACTCCGGCTTCAACAACAGCAGCTTCTGCTCCTCCGGTAACCATAATATCCGCCTTATCTAACTTTATGTAATTACAAGCGTCAATAATAGCATGAGTGGATGAAGCGCAGGCAGATACTGTTGCAAAATTGGGCCCTCGAAAACCATAGGTGATCGATATATGCCCTGCACCAAGGTTGAGTATCATTTTTGGGATAAAGAAAGGACTGAATCGGGGGGTACCATCACCACTATTGAACTCAGATACTTCTTGTTGAAAAGTGAGTAGACCTCCAATACCAGAGGCCCAAATAACGCCGACACGATCTTTATTGACTTTCTCATGATCCATTCCTGAATCTTCAATAGCATTCTTCGCAGCAGCTAGGGCATAATGGGCATAAGGATCCAGCCGCTTTGTATCTTTTCGGTCCAAATAATCCAAAGGATCAAATCCTTTTACCTCACAGGCAAATCTGGTCTTGAACTTACTAGCATCAAAACGTGTAATTAGGTTGGCACCGCTTACTCCTTCCTGCAAGTTCTTCCAAAATTCTTCAATCGTCTTGCCGAGAGGAGTAATTGCCCCTAAACCAGTAACAACTACCCTTCTTTTAAAGGTCATTTTGTCGTAAGAAAGTTATTTATTTTTGTTTCTCCAGATAGGCGATAGCTTCGCCCACGGTAGTGATATTCTCTGCTTGTTCGTCAGGAATAGAGATGTTAAATTCCTTTTCAAATTCCATGATCAATTCAACCGTATCTAATGAATCTGCCCCTAAGTCATTGGTAAAACTTGCATCAGGTGTAACTTCACTTTCATCTACTCCTAATTTGTCAATGATGATTTTCTTTACTCTGGTTGCAATGTCTGACATGTTAAACTTTTTTAATTATACAATAAATAGGGTTGCAAAGTAAAATATTTCGTCATTGATTACCAAATTTTTTAAAGAAAAAGAAAATTTATTATCATCAGAAAAACTATCGATATTGTTTTAGATTTACAAGAAAATGAGGTGTGAAAAAACAGTTATTCAAATTAGACATAGATTATAACTTTTTCCTTTTAGCTTTAGTCGCTACAGTAAAGGATTATAAATTTTGCTGGAAGTTGAACAAATACTTGCACCATAAATTTAAGCGACAGGAAAATGTTGAGCTAGTGTCAGAGCATGATAACGAGCTATTACACTTCAATGTGTATAGTTATAGGAGTAAATTGGAAATGAAGGAATTCTTTTTGATAACAAATAAATGCCACGGCCAATATTTGGTCCCTGAAGTAAAAGAAGCTGATTATTTTTTTATGGTGAAAGGTAATTGTCCTGACCATGATAGACGTGACATTATCAGCCAATTGAAGAAGGAACCCACCATCCTAACTTTTTTTGAAATTAAGCCTGAAACCCTGAAATCTAAACAAAATCTGATCTTTGAATGAATACAGTATTTAACAGAACCAAAATCATTGCTACAACCGGACCTGCAATAAATTCATATGAAATGCTTTTGAAGCTGGTAAAGGTAGGGGTGGATGTATTTCGATTGAATTTTTCACATGGAGTCTATGCTGATCATAAAAGATTCATCAGGTTTATCAATAAGATCAATAGAGAGTATAAAATGAATATTGGAATATTAGCTGACCTGCAAGGCCCAAAGATCAGGATTGGAGAATTGGAAGAGGATATCCCATTGAAAAAGGGGGATACGATCACATTTACCACAAAAGAAGTGCTTGGGAATAAGGATAAAGTGCATATCACCTATACCCGTTTCCCAAAAGATGTTAAAAAAGGAGATATTATTCTATTGGATGATGGGAAAGTTGAACTTATTGTAAAGGAATCTGATAACAAGACATTAGTTAAGGCAGTGGTAAAATATGGGGAGGTCCTTAGTTCCAAGAAAGGGGTGAATCTCCCAAATACGGATATATCTCTGCCTTGCTTGACGCCAAAAGATCTCAATGACCTGGATTTTGCCCTTGAAAATAATGTAGATTGGATAGCCCTGTCTTTTGTGAGAGCTGCAAATGACATTAAGAAGTTGAGAAAGATAGTTGATAAGAAGAACGCCACTAAAATAATAGCGAAAATTGAAAAACCTGAAGGTGTTGATCAAATTGATGACATTATAAAGGTTGCCGATGCCATCATGATCGCTAGAGGGGATCTTGGGGTTGAAATACCTATCGATAGGATGCCTGTGGTGCAAAAGGACATAGTGAAAAAATGTATCCAATCTTCTAAGCCAGTGATCATTGCTACACAAATAATGGATAGCATGATCCAGCACCCCAAACCCACCAGAGCTGAGATCACCGATGTTGCAAATGCAGTTTATGATGGTGCAGATACATTAATGCTAAGTGGGGAGACCTCTATAGGTAAGTACCCTATTGAGGTGATCAAAGCCATGGAAATGATCCTAAATACAATTGAAAAAGAAGAGTTAATCTACTTTAAAGCACATATCCCAGACCTTACATCCCCTTCATTTCTGTCTGATGCCATTTGTTTCAATGCCTGTAAAATATCTAGTGAAGTAAATGCGAAAGCCATCATATGCATGACCAGATCAGGATATACTGCCTTTATGGTTTCCAGTTATCGGCCATTTGCTAAAATATTCGTTTTTACAGATAATCGAAAGCTAATGAACACGTTGAATTTAACCTGGGGTACCAAAGCGTTCTATTATGACAAATTTGTAAGCACTGATGATACGATAAATGATGTGAAAGGTATCCTGAAGAAGCAGGGGCATGTTAGATCAGGAGATGTAGTATTGAATTTAGCAAGTATGCCATTACATGAACAAGCATCTACAAATATGGTGAAAGTCAGTACGATCGAGTGATAAGTGTTATAAGGTTTTCAAATTAGTTAAATGTACTCAAAGGAACAACAACAGCAACTGATCAATACTACCAGAGAACTCTTGAATTTAGAACTGGATGATGTTTTAGTTGATCCTAATGTGACCAATATTCATGATCAACTAAAGAAGGCGGTCAGGTTCCATGATTGGCATTATTATGTTCTTTCCAACAATGTAATATCTGATTTTGACTACGATCAACTCTTTGCAGCCTTAAAGGCTATTGAAACAGAACATCCGTCCCTGGTTTCTGCAGACTCTCCAACGCAAAGGGTTGCAGCAGATATTACAAAGGATTTCCCGCAGGTTGCTCATTTGGCGCCCATGCTATCACTTGATAATTCTTATAATGAAGATGATCTGAAGGATTGGGATAGAAGAGTAAAGGAGCTGTCGGAAATAAGTGATATCATATATTGTGTGGAGCCAAAATTCGATGGTGCAAGTATTACCCTTGTTTATGAAAATGAAATGTTAGTTAGAGGTGCTACTAGAGGAAATGGAGCAGTTGGTGAAGAAATAACTCCTAATATCAGAGTGTTACGTTCAATTCCATTGCAATCTTCATTGCAGGAACTTGGGATTCAGGTAATGGAGATAAGAGGAGAGGTGCTGATCAGTAAGGAGAAGTTTCGACAAATAAATGAAGAGAGAATAGAAGAAGGGGTGCAGGTTTTTGCTAATCCACGGAATGCTGCTGCAGGTAGTTTGAGAATGAGAGACGCTTCTGAGGTGGCTAAAAGGGGGCTGGAGGCATTTATGTATCACATTGGGTATATGGTTGATGACAATAATAGCAATTTGTTGGATGAGAAATTTTCGACCCATAAGGGTAATCTCGACCTGTTACATAATTTGGGATTTAAAACACCCTTAAATGAAACAAAGGCCTGCAGTAATATTGAGGAAGCTATAGATTATTGCAGGCAGTGGGAAGCGAAAAGAGATAATTATGAGTATGAAATCGATGGGATGGTTATCAAGGTCATGGATCTGAAATTGTATGATAAAATTGGAGCTACTTCACATCACCCTCGATGGGCTATGGCCTATAAATTTAAGAGCAGAAAGGCGATCACAGAACTAAAGAATGTCGTCTTTCAAGTTGGGAGAACAGGGGCCGTAACGCCTGTAGCAAAATTGGACCAGGTTTCTATAGGAGGGGTAATAGTTAGCTCTGTTTCCTTATTTAATGAGGATTTTGTTACAGATAAAGATATTAGAATTGGCGACAAGGTCATAATAGAACGAGCAGGAGATGTGATCCCATACATTGTTAATTCTGTGATTGAAGATAGAAGTGGAAAAGAGCGGCGAATTGATTTTCCAACGACATGCCCTTCATGTGAGGAAAAATTGGTCAAAAATGAGGAGGAGATCGCCTGGCGTTGCATCAATATAAATTGTGAAGCCCAACAGATGGAAAAATTGATCCATTTTGCATCGAAAAATGCGATGGATATTGACGGCTTAGGAAAGGCCATTATCAAAAGGTTTTTTGAATTGAACCTTTTAAAGACCATTAAGGATATCTATCAATTGAATTATGAAGAGATTTTAGCATTGGATGGCTTTCAGGATCGATCTGTTGAGAATTTAAAAAAGAGCTTGGAAGCTTCAAAGGAACAGCCGGTGCATCGACTTTTATTTGGATTAGGTATCAGGTTTGTGGGTGAAACTACGGCAAAGATGCTGGCCAGGCAGGTTGAATGTATTGAGGATTTGAAGAATTGGGATGAAGATCAATTAGTTGAATTGGAAGATGTGGGCCCAAAAGTAGCCAAAAGTATAGTTGAATTTTTCCAACAGCTAGGGAACCTTGAAATGATTGAAGACTTGAAACATATTGGACTTAATATGTGTAAAAGAGAAGATGCGGAGGGGACTAAATTTGTTGGGATGGCCTTCTTATTTACAGGCACATTACAAGGTCTGAAAAGGGATGAGGCGAAAAGATTGGTAGAAGAACAAGGAGGAAATATAGTTAGCTCGGTTAGCGCAAAACTATCCTACTTAGTTGTAGGAGAATCGCCCGGGTCAAAGCTTGAAAAAGCAAAAGAACTGGGCTCTGTACAAATAATTAGTGAATCGGAGTTCTTAGATTTACTTAAGTGACCTTAAATGATCATCTGTTTTGAAAGCAACGAATAATAGGATTACCCATTTATACAGGATATTCTTTTTTCTTGCCTGTTGGCTAAGTTTTCCCTATCCATCTGCCAACGCCCAATCAAGCTTTTTTAGAAACTATTCAGTAGATGATGGATTGGCATTTGTTTATGTTACCGCAATATGTCAGGATATCAAAGGAAACCTGTGGGCGGGCGGATACGGTGGCCTAAGTAAATTCAACGGCAATTCATTTACAAATTATGGAGCAAAACAAGGGCTGGTCCATCACGATGTTACTTCTATTGCTAATGGTAGAAATGGAGATTTATGGATTGGGACCTCAAAAGGTGTCAGCAAATATCAAAACGGAGCCTTTACTAACTATACTCAAAAGGATGGACTGATCGATGATCATGTTTATGACATCATCATGGATGAAGAAGGTTTAATATGGATTGCCACCGAAGAGGGGTTGAGCATATTTGATGGTACCACTTTTTCCAATCTATCAAAGGAGGATGGATTGGTCTCAAATAGAGTTTTGACGCTCTATCAGGACTCAAAAGCTAGAATTTGGTGTGGAACCAATAATGGAGTGAGTATTTGGTATATGAGGAGCTTTACAAATTATACCGAAGACGATGGTTTGTGTAGCAACATTGTCAATGTTATCTCTGAAGACGGCGATGGCAACATTTACCTGGGGACAACAAAAGGCCTATCCGTTTTTGATCGTGAAATAGACACTTGTATCAGTATCAATGACCAATTATTAGGAAATGAGATCATTTCAATTGAGACGGACCGACATGGAGATATTTGGGTGGGTACGTTAACTGGATTATTGCATTACAATGGCGGTCAATTTACCAAATATAGTTTGGGGAGCAGATCCAATGATAACTTTATTGAATCCCTATTCTTTGATCGAGAAAGGAATTTATGGGTAGGAACTTATTCTGGATTGTATAAGTACGCTGGCAATTCATTTGTTAGCTATAATGAAGCTGATGGATTGGAAAATAACTTCATTTTTCAAATTTTCAAGGATTCCAGAGGATTGCTTTGGATAGGAACAAGTGGTGGAGGTCTTTATTTATATGATGGGGAAGAATTTTATTCCTATACAAAAGAAAATGGGTTATCCGGCGATTTTGTTTTATCAGGTGGCCAGGATAGAAATGGTAATATTTGGATCGGAACGGATGAGGGATTAAGTAAATGCATCTTTAAAGATAAATTGAAAAAAGGGATCAAAAGAGGAGAGCGCCCTGATATCTCTTTTGTCAACTTTACAACTGATGATGGCCTGATCAGTGATTCTATCAACTGCATCTATGAAGATAGTAAAGGAACCCTATGGTTAGCCGGTACCGGAGGAGTGTCCACCTATTTACCGGTAGAAATGCAAAGTAAGGGGTATACCTTTAGTAAGCATAGATTATCTTATTTGGATAATAATTTTTGGGTATGGTCGATTATGGAAGATAAGGAGGGAGATATTTGGTTTGGTACTTTCCAAGGCGGTTTGTATCGGTATGATGGCAAGAACTTTGTTGAGGATAGTGAGAAAATGGGATTCAAAAGTGATGCTTGTCTTGCGATCACAAAAGATAAAGAAGGCAATCTGTTTTTTGGCACATTTGATGGTGTATACATGTATGATGGGAAGCAATTATTGAATTTCAGTGAGGAAGACGGCATGAGTTCTGACCTGGTTTATTCGATGATCTTTGGAAAGGATGAGAAAAATTTATGGATAGGAACCAACCAAGGATTAAATAAATTGAAAATTGATGAATTTAAGAGAACAGGCAAGAAGGTAATTGAAATATATAGCAAAGATGAAGGGTTTACCGGTGTGGAGTGTAATAGTAACGGAGTATATAGAGAGGACAATGGAGTGATCTGGTATGGTACCGTTAATGGGTTGTTGAAATTTGATCCCAATGAGTATCATGAGAACTTGAGTGAAGCTGAAACCAACATAACTGCGATAAGGATCTTTTATAATGACACAATATTAAAGGAGAATTCGATAATACCTTATCGTCTCAACCACATTTCTTTTAGTTATATCGGCCTTTGCCTAACCAATCCTAACAAAGTAAGATATCAATATATGCTAGAGGGTTTTGATGATTGGTCACCCATTACAAACATAAATTTTGCGACATATTCTTATCTCCCTCCCGGCAACTATACTTTTAAGGTGATCAGTTGCAATAATGAAGGGATATGGAACCATGAGCCCGCATCTTTTAGTTTTACTATAGATACGCCATTCTGGAAAACCTGGTGGTTCAGGACCGGATCTTTATTACTTATTGCTTCTCTCACATGGTTTCTCATTTATGTGAGGATGAGCAACCTGAAGAGGAAATCTGATTTGAACCGTAGAATGGATCAGATAAAATTGCAAGCATTACGCTCACAAATGAATCCTCATTTTCTCTTCAATTCTCTAAATGCTGTACAGCATTATATCAACGATAATGAGAAGAAATTGGCAAATATCTATTTAGCAAAATTCGCTGAATTGATCAGATTGGTTTTGAATAACTCCCAGGAGTCAAAGGTCTCAATCAATGAGGATCTTCAGGCGTTGGAATTGTATATCCAACTTCAGCAACTCAGATTTGAGAATAGGTTTGAATATACGATTGAAGTAGGAAGTTCTTTGGATAGGGATAATGTTTCTATACCACCCCTCTTGATCCAACCTTATGTTGAAAATGCGATCACACATGGATTGTTAAATAAGAAGGGTGATGGGAAGGTTCGCATTGCAATGAAATTAGAAAATAATTTTATAATTTGCACAGTAGAAGATGATGGAATTGGAAGATTGCAGGCAAATGAGATTAGGATATATCACAAGGACCTGCACCATAAGCCTGTTGGGATGAAACTAACTAAAGAGCGACTCGAGACCCTGAATATTATTGAGAACAGCAGCCTTAGTGTCGATATTGATGATCTTACAGACGAGGATGGTAACCCTTGCGGCACAAAAGTGACAATATATATCCCTTCAAATTAACTTATTAATGTAATTGACCATGATTCGCGCTATTATTATAGATGATGAGAAAAAAGCAAGAAAGAACCTGTTTAATTTGTTGCAAGAATATTGTACCAATGTCGAAGTGGTTAGCGATGCATCAAATATTACCGATGGGGTAAAAGCTATTAAAGCTCTTCATCCAGATCTATTATTCCTTGATGTTAAAATGCACAAGGAAACTGGCTTTGACCTGCTGGATAAATTTCCTGAAATAAATTTTGAGATCATTTTTGTTACTGCTCATGACAAATATGCCATAAAAGCATTCAAATTCTGTGCGTTGGACTATATTATGAAGCCCATTAATATTGAGGAATTGCAAGAGGCAGTAAACAAGGTCAAGAGCCAATCGGATGGGAAATACTCTAAGCTTAATTACCAGGTTTTGAAGGATAACCTCAGCCAAAAGGGTATTGGCAAGAAAAAGATAGCTATACCAACATCTGAAGGTGTTTTCTTTGTCCCGATAAATGAGATATTGAGATGTGAAGCAGACGGAAGCTATTGTCACGTTTTTCTCACAAATGGAAAGAGTATTACTGTTTCAAAAATATTAAAGGAATTTGATGAACTTTTAAGTGAATATAATTTCTTAAGGATTCATCAATCTCACTTGGTCAATCTGGAATATGTGAAGAAGTACCTTAGTGCAAAGGGAGGGTCCCTGGAAATGAATGATGGCTCAATTATTGGTATTTCAAGAAATTACAAAGAAAATCTGATGAGCAGGTTGTCTGATCTGTGAGATTATTATCACCCTAATTTGCTGAATTTCTATTCGTGCAGCAGTGCATATATTTACTGTAATCTGTTCAATACAAATTTAAGTAGGTCAGATACAAATTGTAGTTGTTTTTCAGTAGTAGCATTGTGTATTTTTATATTGCAGAATTAATTATCCACTATCAATCAATTAAAATCATTCATTTTGGGTAAAACAATTAACATAAAGTATTACACAGCAAATGATGCAAAACCAACAATGGTATTCTCAGGGACTAAAAGATCTATCGTAAAGTTGGGTCGTGTACTATTCACCTTAGCTAAGTGTGAATATACTAAGGAAGTCCTAAGAGCACTGCTTAGTGTGCGATCTACCGAAAAGATCAAGGTAGTTATCAAAGAAGCCGAACATGAAAAAGACCTCCAAAGGATCAATGGTGACCACCATGAATTTGATTGGCCTTTGACCCGGGAAAAATGGAGAGATTTTTCTTCGTTGATCGCCAGGTTCAGAAGTGGTAAGATCGATAGTTGTGACATCGATCCTTCTTATTACAACAATTTGGATCTGATGATCACAATGGGCAATCGAGTTGGATTGTAATTGTAAGGTAGCATCATGTAATTTCCTCTTGCCGAATCAGTTTTTTAGACCACTTATTATTTACAATACCTACACTTGCCACAATTGAGATGAAGGGAATGATAGGTATTCTAAATCTAGCATTTGCTTCAGGCCCACCGGAGATCAAACAAAAGTAGATGATTACCAATAGAATTAGCAGAATAGATAAGAAGTTCTTATTCATAATGAGTTCTATTATCCCCATCACAAATCCTACCCAGATAAGTAATAGCATCAAAAATTGAATAGCAACAAGTACGATCGTGAAGTTGCTTGTTGTTTGAAATAGCCTTGTGATCACATTTGAATCACTTTGCGTCCCCCAAGGAGTTAAAGTTGAGTATTCGTCTCGCAATCCCAATTGGAAATCAATTAGTGCCCTTAGTGGTTTGAAGAGTAAATAGCAAACAGATGTTAAATGGTTCTTGGTATATAAAACAGGGTCATTACCTATTATTTTTATTGCTTTATCTCTCTCAAGTCTGCTGAATTTGACCGCATCATAAGGTTGATCACCATATTCATCCGCTACTTCTTCCCATAATTGTTTTTGTGAAGCAACCATTGGAATTTGTTTTTTTTCAGATATAATCCCAGCCGCCCTAAAGTACAGGAGATTTGTATTCCCGACAGTAGCTAAAAACGGAGTGTTAAAAGTAATCTGATTTCGAATGATCCAGGGCGATACAACAAGTATACAGACAATAACAAAAATAAATGCATAGCGAAATTTATTGGCCAGTTGTCTGTTTTGAATAAGGAAGAATACAGGAATAAGGAATAGGGGAATCAAAAACGCAATAGGTCTGCATAATATGGCTGATCCAAATAGTATGGCTGACCATATCATTTTACTATAACTGTTGGGTCGATCGATAAATAAAACCAAAAAGTAGGAAGCTAAAGTGATTAGGAAGGTGAAAACGGTCTCATTTAGGAGGATGTTCGAAAAAATGATCGACGGGATATTAATAGCAAGCAAACTGCCGGCTACTAGTCCAGGGTAGCGGACTTTGAATAATTTGTCGCTTAGCAGGATCACTATAAAGACAGTGGCACAGGATAATAGAATTTGAGTAATGATAATGCTATTAGTATCTAGCCCTAAGAGATAGAATATACCTAAAAAGAGTGGGTAGAATGGGGTATGATGATCATCAGGAAAGTGTGGGGGATCATATGAGGTGCTGAAAACACCATTATCGATCATATTAATGGCTAAAGGTATATAATATGATTTCGAATCATACTGGCCAAATCCATCAGAATTCTTCTCCAGGATCACAGCAAAAAGTACTATCCGCAAGAGAAAAGCGATACTTATTATTATTACTACTTGGGTGAATCCTTTTCTTTTCAGCATAAATTAGGATCTATAAAAATTGCTGCATAATGAGACAACTTGCTGCATATGCATTGGCAAATCGGGAAGATCATAAGGATGATAACCCCCAAATGTATGTGTAGCATCTGTTAGAGCTGACAATTCTGCAAGAGGATTTAACTTCTTAAGTGCAAGCCCTTCATCAAAAGGAACGGATTCGTCTGCATCACCATGTACGATTAGAAATGGAATGTCCAATTGTGTTGCTGCTGAAGGAATATGTAAACGACTTTCATTATCACGATAATTTTCCATTAGCTGATAATACAAAGGCATCTGTTGATCTGTCCTCGAATTAGGGATATAGATCACTCCCTCTCGCTCCCATTGTTCCTTTAGATCATCTCTCCATATTTTCTCATAATCACTTACGGCAGACAATGTAATGATCTTTTTTACCCTTTTATCTTCATTGGCTTTGAGGATACATATACTACCACCTCTGCTATGGCCAAGAAGAAATATCTCTCTTTTATCGATTTCCTGATCTGGAATTTCGCTTTGTTCAGAAGTTATCCAATTGATCACATCCCCCAGGTCGTCCAGTTCTATGCTCAGGTTGTTATTTCCAAAAGCTTCAAGGTCAACAAACTCCTCAGGGTGCTTAAGTGAGGTCCCATTGTGTGAGAAATTGAATTTCACGAATAAGAATTGTTCATTTCCAAAGGCCTCTGCCAATAAATTGAAATGGCCCCAATCCTTAAATCCTTTGAAACCATGGCAATATATTATTATTGGCTTTTGGGAATTGGTTTCCCGGTATAGTATATCTACTAAAATAGGCTTATTGTGTGACCCTTCAATGACCAAATTCTGAAAATGAGCCATTCTGAAATTATTTTACAGGAGTTTGCAAATATGGCGTAATTTAGCAAAAATCTTACTCATGACGACATCGCTTAAGAAGATCAGGGCCCCGATAGAGGATGAGCTGAATATCTTTGAATTAAAGTTCAGGGCTTCCATGAAGAGTAAGGTGCCACTTCTCGATAGAATAACCCACTATATAATTAAGAGAAAGGGGAAGAAAATGCGACCAATGTTTGTGTTGCTTGCAGCAAAGCTATTTGGGGAGATCACTGAAAAGACTTATCGGGCTGCTGCACTCGTTGAGTTATTGCACACAGCCACCCTGGTTCATGATGATGTAGTAGATAATGCTTATGAACGACGAGGATTTTTCTCGATAAATGGACTGTGGAAAAATAAGATTGCAGTGCTTGTTGGTGATTATATTTTGTCAAGAGGCCTGCTGCTTTCATTGGAGAATGATGATTTTCAACTACTAAAAGTGGTATCCAAAGCTGTTAAGCTGATGAGTGAAGGGGAGCTGCTGCAAATTGAGAAAGCAAGGAAACTGGATATTGATGAGGAAGTGTATTTTCAGATCATCAGGCAGAAAACTGCAACCTTAATAGCTTCAGCCTGTGCTTGTGGCGCAGCTTCATTGGATATCAGCAGAGAAGAAGTTGACCGAATGTGGCAACTGGGAGAATTAATTGGCATGGCTTTTCAAATAAAGGACGACCTCTTTGATTTTGGTAATGATGATATTGGTAAGCCAACGGGAATTGATATACAGGAAAAAAAGATGACCCTCCCACTGATATTTGCAGTAAGCAATGCGAAGCGGAGTGATAAAAAACGCATCGTGCATTGCATTAAAAACAATCAAAACGATAAGAGAAAAATATCAGAAGTGATCGATTTTGTGTGGGCAAGTGGAGGCATAGAGTATGCCCAAAAGACGATGGATAAGTATAAAAATGAAGCACTTGAACTGCTAATGACATTTCCTGAATCAGAAGTCAGAGAATCACTGGAAAACTTGATATTATTTACTACTGAGCGAAAAAGGTAGCCTTGTATCCTTTTGCCAGAAACACTTTCCGGCGCACATGACAAATATAATTTGCATTATCAAAATATTTGTTTATATTTAAGAACTTTACCCTCTACATATTATAGTTTAGTATTAATTGAATTGGAAATAATAATTTTTATTAATTCGGTATTTGATGATTGCAAACGAAAAGATATCAGTTGATGATAGGCTTAAGGATATGTATCTTGAGACTAAGAATCTGGAGGCCGGATACCAACCATTATTCTTTCGATTAGAGAATTCGAAGGACCAAGAACAATTAGATCACCTTCTTGATAGTAACCCCAACATTACGGTTTTTGATGAGTATAATAATCAGCTCGAGGAGTTGGTCAAGTCAAAAACGGTTAAGACTAAATTTGATGAAGCAACAATTCAAGAGGCTGTAATTGAATATTTGGGCCATGAGCCATCCACAAAAGATGGAGTTTGGGTATACTATCCCTGGTCTTTCCGTTTAGTACATATTTTGAGTGAACAGGATTTCGTCGATCTTAGAACAAATAGGAATTTGTATAAGATAACACATGAAGAACGAGAAATCCTTTCTAAGAAGATAATTGGTGTAGTTGGCTTGTCAGTTGGGAATTCTATTGCTATTACGATGGCAATGGAGCGGCTATTTGGTGAAATACGCTTAGCAGATTATGACATATTGGAATTGTCCAATCTCAATAGGATCCGTACAGGGGTCCATAACCTTGGGCTCTCAAAGGTAGTTTCAACAGCAAGAGAGATCATGGAAATTGATCCTTACATGAATGTCATTTGCTTTAATGAGGGCCTTTCTGAGGAGAACATAACAGGTTTCTTATCTAATAATGGTAAAGTAGATATTTTGGTGGAGGAGTGTGATAGTTTGGATATTAAAATATTGTGCCGCATAAATGCAAGAGAGTTGAAGATACCTGTAGTTATGGATACAAGTGATAAGGGGATGATAGATATTGAGCGTTTTGATTTGGAGCCTGACCGTCCTATCCTGCATGGTATGATCAAAGGTATTGATGTTTCACAGATCAAAGACCTTACTGCTGAAGAGAAGATCCCTATTGTACTTTCCATGGCCGGAATCGATGAAATTTCATTGAGAATGAAAGCTTCAATGTTGGAAGTGGAGCAGACCATTAGCTCTTGGCCACAACTGGCTTCCTCAGTCGTTTTAGGAGGGGGTGCAACCACAGATGTGTGTCGCAGGATTGCACTTGACCAGTTTCAGACCTCTGGACGCTATTATGTAGACATTGAATCCATTATAGGAGATACTATTGACGAATCGATTGACAAGGCAGATGAGGAGGAGGTAGACCTGAATAGTGATATAGATTCCTTTGTATTTCCAGAAAGTAATGGTAGCAATGTTGCTGAGGGGCAGAACCATATTAGTGAAGATATTGCAAGTGAATTGGTCAATGCAGCTATTTTAGCTCCAACAGGTGGAAATTGTCAACCATGGCAATGGGTTTATGAAAATAACGCACTTCACCTTTTTCAGGATATGAATCGCTCTATAGCATTCTTAGATTATGGTAATATGGGGTCCTATATTGGCTTTGGTGCAGCCACTGAAAATTTGATATTAAAGGCACATAAGCTAGGATTGGAAGTTGTGTTGAAAGAGTTTCCTGCAACTGACCAAAAATTGATCGCTTCTTTCAATTTTTTGAATCAAACCAACCAAAGTGAGGCTTCCAAATTTGAACCTCATGTGTGCGATACGTTAGAAGAGGTAATTGATAAAAGAGAGACCAATAGAAAATATGGTCCCAGACAATCTATTGAAAGGAAAAAGCTTGATAGGTTGGTTAAGATCGCCAGAACTGTAGAAGGAGCGGATCTTAAGATAATTGATGACGAAAGTCAGATGGCACAGTTAGGAGAGATCATTGCCAGTGTTGATCGCATACTTATTACTCATAAAGAAGGGCACCGAGATTTCATAAAGGAGATCCGCTGGTCATCTGAAGAAGCAGA
>CAZNGA010000068.1:0-17661 GCA_964572485.1 uncultured Chitinophagales bacterium | reverse complement strand
CACCATTACAGAAACATTTTCAATAAGAAAGATCCCACATAGGACAGGGATCAACAATTCCTTTCTTATCATGACGGCCAATGCTGCGATAATTCCACCAATCGCTAAACTTCCAGTATCACCCATAAATACTTGCGCCGGATAAGCATTATACCACAGAAATCCAACACAACCACCTATGAAGGCGGCTGAGAAGACCACCAATTCACCTGAATTTGGGATATACATTATATTCAGGTAATCAGAAAAAATCATGTTACCAGATACCCAGGCAAATACGCCCAGGGTGGCAACTACAATTGCCGAAGATCCCGTTGCCAATCCATCCAATCCATCGGACATATTGGTGCCATTTGATACGGCTGCGACAATGAGGATTACCAATGGGATAAAGATGAGGAAGGCCCATTTTTCGTGACCATCACCTAAAAATCCCAGTAGATCTGAGTAATTGAATTCATGGCTTTTTACAAATGGGATCGTTGTAATAGGTAGTCGGATATTTTCTGATTCCGACTTTTCGATGAGCCCATCAGTATCGGTAACTACTTGTTGTGCTACAATATTTGTAGCTTCCCTTCTGACCACTACGTCTTCATGAAAAAACAGAGTAGTACCAAGAATAATTCCAAGACCGATCTGACCAAGTATTTTGAACTTTGCAGCTAGCCCTTTTTTATCCTTTTTAAATACTTTAACATAATCGTCTATAAAGCCGATTGAACCCATCCAAGTGATACATATGAGCATCAAAATGATGTAAATATTATGGAGCTTGGCGAACAGCAGGGTTGGAATAAAAATAGCCGCCAGAATAATAAGCCCTCCCATTGTAGGAGTTCCTTCTTTTTCCATTTGGCCTTCCAAACCCAGGTCACGGATCGTTTCACCTACCTGCAATTTTCGCAGATAATTGATCACCCGCTTACCTATTACCATGGTAATAATAAGTGAGGTGATCACTGCCAAAGCTGCCCGAAAGGATAGGTATTCAAATACTCCAGCTCCAGTAAAATTGTATTGCTCTTGTAAATAGTGAAATAAGTAGTAAAACATCTTAACTAATTTTCAATGTGTTAGCTATCCCATTAATCATTTTGCCATTTCTTTAAAGGTCTCCTTCAAAACAAGCTTATCATCAAAAGGGTATTTCTTCCCTTTTATCTCCTGGTACTTTTCATGCCCTTTGCCTGCAACAAGAATAATGTCACCCGAATCTGCCAGTGTACATGCTGTTTTAATAGCCTCCTTTCGATCACCGATCATCAGCACTTTACCGGAAAGGTGATTGGGTATCCCGGCTTGCATATCACTAATTATCGTCTCTGCTTTTTCTGTGCGCGGGTTATCCGTTGTAAGCACCACATGATCACTTAACTCGCAGGCAATGCGGGCCATTATTGGGCGCTTTGCCTTATCCCTGTCACCTCCGCATCCCACTACAGTGATCACTTTTTCCTCTCCGGTTCGTAGCTTCTTTATCGTGTCCAATACATTCTTTAAGGCATCTGGGCTATGGGCATAGTCAATGATTCCAACGATCTGATCCTTTTCAGATGTGATATTTTCGAATCTTCCCTCAACATTCTTCAAACCACTAATGATGGTTAAGGTTTGCAATTTATCCTGCTTCAACAGGTTAGCTACCGAATACACTGCCAGGATATTGGAGGCATTGAAATGCCCAACCAATGGTGAATAGAGTTCCTCACCATCGATGAAAACCATTAAACCTGTCAGTGAACTTTCGAGCACCTTTCCTTTATAATCAGCCATGGTCTTAAGTGCATAACTGTACTTTTTTGCATTGGTATTTTGGAGCATTACACCTCCTTGTTTATCGTCCATATTTACCAAGGCAAAAGCGCTCTTTCCCAATTCATCAAAGAACCGTTTCTTCACCTGGATATATTCTTTAAATGACTTATGATAATCCAGATGGTCGTGGCTAATATTGGTAAAGACGCCGCCGGCAAAGGTCAATCCTTCTATACGACCCTGATCGATGGCATGGGAACTAACCTCCATAAAGCAGAACTCACAACCCTCATCTACCATCATGCTCAGCAGCTCATTTATTTTCGTTGCTGAAGGCGTTGTATGGGTCATCGGAATGATACGATCATGTACTTGGTATTGAATAGTTGATATAAGACCTACCTTATATCCTAATTTCAAAAACAGATCAAATAGTAAAGTAGCTGTTGTTGATTTTCCATTAGTACCGGTGATCCCGACAAGTGATAATCTCTCAGATGGATTATCGAAAAAATTTGAAGCAATGGCTCCCATTGCTTTGGTACTGCTTTGAACTTTAATGAATGTGGCACTTTTTGTAAGCTTCGCAGGCATCTCCTCTACAATGATGGCAGCAGCACCCTTTTCTATTGCCTGGTCGATGTATTCATGTCCATCAGTAGCGGTTCCGCGAACTGCTACAAAAATGGAATTCTTTTTTACCTCCCGCGAATCAAAATGGATCCCACTAATAGTCCTGTCGGTAGGCCCAATCACTTCGATCAAATTTACCCCATACAGTATGTCCTTCAGATTATTCATTTTACAAATTCACTATTGACATTTTAACTTAGTTCTATTGATATCACATCTCCCTTTTTCACTCTACTTCCCACTCTGAGGGATTGTTTTCTCACCCTGCCCTGGCCTATGACCTTAACTTTAAGGCCCATGTTGCCAAGTAGGTATAATGCATCTCTAAGCCCCATACCTATCACTTCTGGCACCAATCCCACTATTATTTCTCTTTCCTGAAGCTCCATTTTACCATCTACCTTTACACTGCTGACCCAATTGCCCTGATCAATTCTTTTGTAGGCGATCCCCAGTTCTTTATAGATAGTTAGCGCATCGCTTACATAACCCACCTTAGAGTAAGGCAAATCCTCAGTCATAGCACTATCCTTTTTGTTGATCTGCTCGTGCATTTCTATACTATTGGCATAGATCTTATCAGCTATCTCCTTGAAGACGGGAGCTGCCACTAAACTTCCATAGTAGACGCCACTTGTTGGCGCATTGATGACAACAATGCATGAATAGGCAGGATCGTCAGCAGGGAAATAGCCAACAAAAGATGCCTGGTAGATCTTTTGGTAGCCATGCTTTCTGTCAGCAATCTGTGCCGTGCCCGTTTTCCCGGCGATCTTATAATCTTTGGACTTGATATTTTTTGCAGTGCCTTGCTCAACAGCTCCTTCCAGCAGGATCCTCACTTTCTCCAGCGTCTTTTTACTACAGATCCTGTTCTTGATCACAACTTCTTCGAACCTTTCAACAGTATTTCCAAAACCGTGTTCCTGAACTTCACTAACGAGATAGGGTTTAACCATTTTCCCATCATTGGCAATTGCATTATATAAGGCAAGCATTTGCAGAGGGGTAAACTGAACCTCATACCCGATAGACATAAACGGTATGGATACACCGCTCCAATCTTTATGCTGCGGTGTTTTGATAAATGGCAATGGCTCCCCTTTGATCTCAATAGAGATCTTTTTATCCAGTGCCATTCCACGCAAGTGCTTAATGAACTTCTCAGGACGATCTCCATAATGTTCAGTTATCATTTTAGAGATCCCCACATTTGAAGATATTTCAAAAGCGCGTTGGACTGTCACATTCCTGTAATCATGTTTTGTTGCATCCTTGATCGTCTCTTCGTAATATTTCTTTTTCCCTCTTTCCAAATCTATAGAATCAGTAATGTCCAGATACCCATCCTCCAGTAAAGCGATCATAGCTGCTAGCTTGAAAGTTGATCCCGGCTCGCTGCTTTCACCCACAGCATAGTTATAGGTTTCCCAATATTCTGTTTCATTCTTATGGCCGAGATTTGCAATGGCTCTTATCTTTCCCGTTGCCACTTCCATTACGACAACGCTGCCATGGTCGGCACGATGCAGCTTCAACATTTTCAACAAAGCATATTCAGCAACATCCTGTAGATTCACATCTATTGTAGTGATGATATCCTTTCCCGGAACCGGCTCAATCGCATTTTCGTCATTGATCGGTATCCATATCCCTCCTGCGATCTTTTGCTTTAACCTCTTACCTTGCACCCCGGCAAGGAGGTTATCAAAGGTGCCTTCCAGGCCAACTGGCTGTATGCCTTCGCGCACATATCCGATGGTTCTGTTCGCCAGAAGTTTAAAGGGCATGATCCGCTTATTCTGCTGATTGACTATCAATCCCCCCTTATATTTGCCCAGCTCAAAAAGTGGCCAGGCTTTCATCTTTTGTAGCTCGGGGTAGGTCACTTTTCTCTTTATCAATAAATATCGGGCACCATTCTTTCTGGCATTGATGAGTTTTCTTTTGTATTGTACAACGGACCTGTCTTTGAAATGCTCAGACATACATTTTGCCAAACCGCTGACATTAGCATAGAAAACTTCATCTGTCAAAGCATCAGAATTGACATCCATTCTAACTTCAAAAAAGGGAAGTGAAGTAGCCAAAAGACGGTCACCTTCAGATTTGATATTCCCTCTTGCAGGTTCAATGGATCTGTACGACGTTGTTAAGGTTGCAGCCATTTCTCTCCAGTAGTCACCCTGGACAGTTTGAATACGGAAAGATTGAAATACAATCGCAAAACCGGCAATGCATATCATGCCAAAAGCAAGATATATACGCCATAGGATATGTTTCTTAATTCCCATTTTTCTCGATAACGATTTTCCCCGGTGGCTCGGTCAATTCTTGTAAGCCGATGAATTTTACGGCCCTAGCTACCTGGGATTGTTTACTTTTATACATGAGCTCAGATTTGATGGACATATATTCCCACCTTATTTCCTTGAACTCCTTTTCACTTTTATTGATCTTTCTAATTGTTCGTTCGGCATAGTGTATATTTCCTATATAGAGAATTGTCAGAAGTGCAATGAATATTATATAAGGGAGATTCCCGACGATGTCATCATTCTTGACATAGTTGCTTACATCAAGCAGATCTGTGATCTTGGTCGCGTCCCTTTTAGTTGTTCGCTTAGCTCTTTTCATTCATTGATCTTTTCAGCAATTCTCAATTTTGCACTTCTTGCTCTCGGATTTCTGCCTATTTCATCTTCCGAGGCTATTATTGGTTTTTTCGATATTACCTTGATGTAGGAGGTGATATTGCCAAATTCATCCTTTTCAGGTTGGCCATCCAGCTGCCCACTTCTCATAAAGTTCTTCACCAGTCTATCTTCACAAGAGTGATATGATAATACTACCATTCGACCTCCCGGCTTGAGGGCTTCAATACATTGCAATAACATTTCCCTGAGAGCACCAAGCTCATCATTCACTTCTATCCTCAATGCCTGAAACACTTGTGCTAAATACCTGTTTGGATTGCCCTTTATCAAAGGATCGATCACTTCTTTCAATATGTCGATGGTGGTAATCGCCTTCTTATCACGGATCTCAACTATTTGATTGGCAAGGGTTTTTGCATTCCTCACTTCTCCATACTCACTAAAAATTCGTTGGAGTTCGCCTCTGTCATAAGTACCTAATATAGTGGAAGCAGTTGTTGATGCCTGTAAATCCATGCGCATATCAAGTGGACCATTGAATCGAGTAGAAAAGCCCCTTTCTGGTGTATCAATCTGATGTGACGACACTCCCAGATCGGCAAGGATACCATCCGCCGGAAAAGACTTGTGCAGTTTCAAGTACCGGATCAGGTGTTTAAAATTTTGATGAATAAATAAGAATCTTTGGTCATCAATACTATTTTTATTGGCATCCTCATCATGGTCAAAAGCAAGCAATGTCCCATTATTTAACTCTTTCAAAATAGCCCGTGCATGTCCCCCGCCTCCGAATGTGAGGTCAACATATACCCCATCGGGTTTTACATTGAGTCCTTCTATACATTCTTTTAATAGAACCGGTTCATGATACATTTGCCAATAATTCTCTGGTTTTTATATATATAGTTCAATTAACTATTTACTGTCATCCAAAAAATCACTTCCCATCAGGGTCATCATCTTTCTTGCCCATTACATCCTCGGCTAGATCAGAGAAATCCTCAGGCTCGTCGGTCAACAGACCATCATAAAGGTCTTTAGCCCACACTTCAATGCGATTCGAATATGCGAACAAGACAAGTTCCCTTTCAATATCTGCGTATTCCAATAACCTTTTTGGTAGTAGAAGCCTGCTATTTGCATCCAACGATAATTCTGTGGCTCCCCTGTTAAAGTATCTGATGAATTCTCTGTTCTTTTTGATATATAAGTTGAGTTGATTGATCTCTGCAATGATGGTCTCCCACTCATTGAATGGATAGAGTACAAGGCAATTCTCAAATCCCCGATTGATCACAAAGCGCTCCCGTGCTTCTGCCATCAGCTGCTTCTTCAATGCTATAGGGAGCATTATCCTCCCCTTCACATCGAGCTTACAATTATATTCACCTAAGAACCGGGTCATATTTCTTCTTTCATTCTGCGAATGATCCCCCTTAAAGAAGCCCCGCCAGACTTGTTAGCACAGACATATTGGTTGTAAAGGCAATTCATTTTATCCAACGGGGCGAACCTGGGTTTTAAATATTTTCCCACAAATTACCACTTTTTACCACAAATTGCCAAAGAATTAAACCCAAAAGTTATCAACACAACGGAATCGTTGAAGCAGTAATGGTTGAGAGTGGAGGAGCATAGAAAATGTGATGAAATCGGTAGAAAAAGAGCATAGGTATATACTCAGAAGTCAGATGAAAGAGATGTGTAATTCCTATATAGAACTATAGGATCTTTAGAATTGAGATCACTTTAAAGATGAAAGGGATACAATAAAACGGGGATGATCAAGGATGGCCTTTTCCCAAATTAACCGACTTGATATTTAGATTGCAGTGCTGCGGCTCAACAGGATCATGAATTCATGATCGCCTCAATACCTGGGAGCATTTTTCCTTCAAAATAGGTAAGCAAAGCACCCCCACCGGTGGAAGCGAAACTTACATGGTCTATTATATCAAATTTTCTGGCAGCGGCTACAGTATCTCCACCCCCTACTAATGAGTACCCGCCATTTTTAGTAGCTTGCACCACAGCATCACCGATCTTCTTTGTTCCATTTGCAAAATTGTCGAACTCATAAACACCCATTGTACCGTTCCAAAGAATTGTTTTTGAACGATGGATCAAGGGGACACATTCAGCAATGGCTTGTGGACCAAGATCCATGCCAATGAATCCTTCAGGGATCTTGGTATTATTACACACTCTTGTCTCTCCATTGTCGTCAAACCTACTAGATACCACCGAATCTTTAGGAAGTAGAAAATTGACATTACTTATCCTGGCCTTTACGATGATAGACCTTGCCACTTCGATCTTATCATGTTCCACCAAAGAATTCCCTACAATATGGCCTAAACTTTTAAAGAAGGTATATGTCATCGCGCCACCAATAATGAGATGATCAATTTTATCCATTAACCGCTCGATGAGCAATATCTTATCAGAAACTTTTGCTCCTCCAAGGATGGCAGTAAATGGTTTAGTCGCATTATTGAGGGTGCGGTCGGCATTATCCATTTCGTTTTTCATAAGGTAGCCAAACATCTTATGTTCATTGTTGAAATAATTGGCAACAATGGTAGTTGAAGCATGGGCTCTATGTGCAGTTGCAAATGCATCATTTACATAATATCCATCATCCGAGCCATTGGAATTGACCAATTTTGCCAATTGGCTGGCAAAATCCCTGTCCCCCATCTTTTCTTCCTTATAGAATCTGGTATTTTCTAACAAAAGGGCTTCTCCAGGGCCTAATTCTCCGGCTAATTTCTCAGCATGTTCTCCCACACAATCATCAGCGAACTTAACTTGTGTATCAAGCAGTTTTGACAAGTGGGCGATAATATGTTTCTGCGAAAAAATAGCTTCAGGGCCATTGCTGGGCCGCCCAAGATGAGACATAATTATTACAGACCCTCCATCCCCAAGGATCTTCTTCAATGTAGGGAGAGAAGCTCTGATCTTTGTGTCATCCAATATTTCCTGAGCATCATCAAGGGGCACATTAAAATCGACTCTGATCAAAACTTTCTTTCCGGAAAAATTGACTCCATCAATATCATTCATCTCCGTAATGTTTTTTTAATTAGGGATACTCGATACGTCCGAAAAATTTCCATTGTATTGCTGAGTTGTAACGAAACCTTACTTTACGGTGTTGAGTTCAAATTTTGTAATTTTCTCCACCAGTTCAGCAACTCGGTTGGCATACCCAAATTCATTATCATACCAACCAATGATCTTAATAAGGTTGCCAATGATGCCCGTGAATTGAGAATCAAAAATGCATGAATGAGGATTGCCTACAATATCTGTGGAAACAATGGGCGCTTCAGTATATTCCAATATCCCCTTCAATGAAGTTGAAGCCGCCTCTTTAAAAACATTATTCAACTCTTCGACTGTGGGAAGCTTTTTCACAGTACATGTAAGGTCGGTCAGTGATCCATTGATCACAGGAACTCGCATAGCGTAACCAGTCAACTTCCCGGCTACTTGTGGTAGCACCAAGCCTACAGCCTTCGCTGCGCCCGTGGAAGTAGGAACCATATTTGTAGAAGCAGCTCTTGCTCTTCTGAAGTCCTTATGAGGAGAATCCTGCAATCTCTGATCGCCAGTATATGCATGGATGGTGGTCATGTAACCTTCTTCGAATCCAAAGTTGTCATCCAACACCTTCACCATGGGTGCCAAACAATTTGTGGTACAAGAAGCATTCGAGATGATCTTATCATCACCATTCAATATCTCATCATTCACTCCCAAAACAATAAACTTCACATCACCTTTAGCGGGGGCGGTTAGAATCACCTTCCCTGCACCTGCACTAATGTGCTGTTCAGCACCTTCTTTACTGTTGAAAACACCAGAGGCATCAATGACCATGTCAACTCCAAGGTCTTTCCATGGTAGAGCTTCGGGATTCCTCTCGCACAAGGAAAGAATCTTATGTCCATCGATAATGATGTGGCTGTCATCAAAACTCACATCACCCGGATAGATGCCATGAGCTGAATCATATTTAAACAAATGGCAGAGGACCTCCTTATCTGCGAGGTCATTAATGGCCACAACTTTTACATTCTTGTTTTCCAAAAGCTTCCTTAAAGTCAGCTTGCCAATACGACCTAAGCCATTAATGGCTATTTTATATTCTTCCATAATTTTATTTTTGCTACAAAATTAACAGTTGGCGATGAAATAATCGTGACTTTTATCATATTATTTTCACAATTTTCAATTTTAGATGGAAAAAATAATATAATTTTGCACATTCTTGATTTTCAAGCGAGATAATTACTAAAAAATCCTTTTCTTTGTCCCCGATTTTACGGTCTCTTTCTCAATGATCAAGGATTTTATTTTCGTTCTTAATAAATTTGTAGAATTGCCAAGGAGTGTAATATATGCTGATCAGCAAATAAATGTGCAAGTGAGTTTCACTTGACCCACACTCAACTCGGCCCCTTCGTCTCCGCCTTCGCTGACGCTTTGGCGGACAGGTAGTGGTTAGGACGCCAGGTTTTCCCTCCTTCTCCGCCAGTTGGCGGTTGCGTCGGGCAGGCATCCTGGAAAAGGTTTAAAAGAAGATAGAAATAAATTGCGTTCTTTACAGTTGACTAATTGATATATTTAGGAACTTGAGTTGAATAGTGTAAAAGGAATGATGCTTTGCAGATATACCCAAACTCACACACAACTCGGCCCCTTCGTCTCCGCCTTCGCTGACGCTTTGGCGGACAGGTAGTGGTTAGGACGCCAGGTTTTCCCTCCTTCTCCGCCAGTTGGCGGTTGCGTCGGGCAGGCATCCTGGAAAAGGTTTAAAAGAAGATAGAAATAAATTGCGTTCTTTACAGTTGACTAATTGATATATTTAGGAACTTGAGTTGAATAGTGTAAAAGGAATGATGCTTTGCAGATATACCCAAACTCACACACAACTCGGCCCCTTCGTCTAGTGGTTAGGACGCCAGGTTTTCATCCTGGAAACAGGAGTTCGATTCTCCTAGGGGCTGCCAGGAAGTAGAAAAAGCCCTATTGGTTTTCGGTAGGGCTTTTGTTTTTGTACACTATGGGTTTAAATTAGAATTTGTTACATCTATTTGGAAAGGGCTTTTTCACTTCCTGGCAGGCCAGAAGTAAAGCGACCAAGGAGCTTCTACTTCTGAGTCTCTTAAACAAATATAAAAATCTTTATTATACCACTTATTTGTTCAATTATTTAAAAGCCCGAAGTGAAGCGACCAAGGAGCTTCTACTTCGGGGAGGCATAAACAAATATGAATAAGTTAAATCATACCGTTTACATACTCCATTCTTTAAAAGACAGCATGAATTATATTGGATACACTACTGATTTGACGAGAAGAATGAGGGAACATGAGTTAGGGAATAATACCAGTACCAAGTTCCGAAGACCTTTCATTTTGGTTTACACTGAGTCTCATTTAAGTAAAGTTGATGCTCTTCGTAGGGAAAAGTACTTCAAAACTTCTGCCGGAAGGAAAGCTATTAAATTAATGCTCAGAGATTCAATATCTCAAGAATTTATAATCCCGAAAGTAGAAAATATAAGCTAATTATCCGCCTTTCTTATATTCTACACCCAACTCGAAGAATTATCTAAAATGTGGTATGGGTTAATCAAAAGATTAGAATTATAAAAGCAGTTTTAACATTGCGCACCTTTCCTTCTCTTCCCTTTCCTCCTCTTCTTTCTTCTTTACTCACAGCAGCGAGGGATGTTTGAGTATATAATTCCATTGGCTTAACTATAATCCATTTCAAATAAATTAACGAAAGTTTATCCTCGAAATTCTGCTAATATTGAGTGGAATTATTTTCTATATAGTATCTTTACAGTTAGAATTTGATCTCTAAATAGAAAGAAGAACATTTAACAACACATCAAGAAGGAGGCAATCATGAAAAAAGCGGAATCCATGTATCCAAGAGCTCGGATCCCTTATGGCACATGGGGAAGCAGTTACTTCCCTGCATGGCAAACGTCTCCGTTGGCGGAAGTGAACATTGCACAGTTTGCTGGAGAAGCCATGGGGAAAATATTGAGCAAAAGTAAAGTTTCGAAAAAGGAATTGGAGTATCTCATAATTGGATCTACCATCCCCTATCATTGGAAATTCTGGACAGCTCCCTTGGTTGCCAGCTGCTTAGGCCACAGGGTCCCTGGCTTTCATATGGAACAAGCATGCGCTACAGGTCTTCAGGCAACCATCCTTGCAGGAGCTGAAGTGAATACCAATTCTAATGATGTAGTTGGTGTGCTCACATTTGACAGGACCAGTGATTCACCGGTAGGTGTATTTCCTGAGCGAAGATCTTATCGAAGGACAGAAGTGATCGCTGATGTATGGGATAATTTTGGTTTCGACCCTGCCACCGGGAATTCGATGATCGCCACTGCAGGCATAGTAGCCCGAAAACATAAGATAGATCGCCGTGAGGTGGATGAACTTACCTACTACAGGTATGAGCAATATTTTGAAGCAAAGGACTCCGGCTTCCTCGACCGAATACTCTTTCCTTTCGATATCCTGAATGTGCAAGGGAAGTTATTAGGAACAGTAGAGGAGGATATTGGAGTAAGAAAAGTTTCTCTGCAATCCTTGCAGGCAATGGGTGAACTGGACACCTGTGTTACCGGAGGCAGCCAAACCCATGCCTCTGACGGGATGGCTACTCTTTTGGTAACCACAGAAGAAAAAGCCAAAGAGTTGAGTCCAAAACCTGAAGTTGACATTCAATTTATTGGAAAAACAGAAGTTCGTGGAGGGCCTAATATGATGCCTGAAACACCAGCGCTGGCAGTTAAAAAACTGTTGGAAAGGACCACCTTGACCATGGACGACATGGCAGTGGTAAAAAACCATAATCCATTCGCATTGAATGATGTCGTATTTGCAAAGATGCTGAATTACGATTGGCGCAAAATGAATAAGACAGGTTGCTCACTGGTTTGGGGGCATCCACAGGGGCCAACCCTTACCCGTAACCTCATTGAATCCTTTGAAGAGGCTGTAGATCTGGGAGGCGGTTATGCATTAATTTTCGGATGCGCTGCAGGAGATGTGGGCATTGCATCAATTTTTAAAATTTCATAAAGTTTGAAAGCATGAATAATGAAATGAGACAATCGACATTGGAGACTCTGGGCTTAGGTTCAGTGATTGATATATTCCAGAAAGGAAAATTACCTGCGCACCCTGATGACCTGGTTGACAAGGTTTATGGAAAGAGTGGTGACAGAGGGGCACTTGTTATTTCAGGAGCAAATGGTATTGTTGGCGCCGGAAAAGCGATGCAACTTGGATCACGATTGGCACCATATGATATACCAGTAGTTGCACTTGACTTCCCGGGTGTGCCAAGCGGTATTTCCATGCAGTATCCCGGACTTGCCAGATCTTTTGGGCAGGAACAGGCCACCAAGATCATGGGTAATATCATCCAGTTTTCCTATGATGGGAAATCACTCCCTGAAGGGCTGAAGAAGTATAATCCAAAGTACCTTTTAGAAGCCATCCCGGAAATTCTGGATATAAAGAAAGCACATTATGAAACTTTCAGGGCCATGTTCCCTGATATTGATATATGGTCAGTCACCTCAGGCTTTCCCAGTTCTTCACTTGGGGTAGGCGTAGCGCATCCTGCATTTCCACATGAGATCAATAAAATATGGGAAGTTGTAGAATCCAAACCAACTAATAGCTCACAGCTTCTCTGGGCATTGGGCATGATCCCTATCCCGGTAAGCGACAATTGGTCATTTGTACTTGATGTACTTTTCTGTGGGATCACATTGGCAGGGACAAGATATAGCGAGGCAAGCAACATGCCCTTCTGGAAAGTAGATAAATATATTCGTAAGCATGTTGGGCCTAATCCATTCAGGGCTCATGATGCTATAGGTGCTGGTGGCGCCAACTTCCTTACATGGTCCTGCCTACACCATTTAAGCAAAAATTATGGCCCACTATTTGCACCATCTGCCACATTGGATGAAAGAAAAGAGAGCGGCCAAAACTGGTATCCCATGGATCACTTCCGCCCGTTGGTAGATTGGTCGATGACAGAAGAAGAGCAGGCAACATTTGAAACATGGATCCTCGGCTCACTGTTCCAGATGACCTCATTATTACTCCATGAAAACAGATCACACCACTCGCACATTAACACTATTGGTGAACTTTGTGCACAGTTCAGAAGTGGTATCCTGGCAACAATCCGCAGTTATGGTGCTGATAAGTCCCGCAAGATGGTGGAAGATTACCATAAACATCATCCCGAAGCGGCTCAAAAAGCCTGGCATCCGGAAGTATTTGATAATATTGAAACCCCGGAATGGCAGCAATTATATGTAAATGCAGCCCATGAAGGCAAAGTAGGCGTTATTTCCATTAACCGGGAAAGCTACAACCATGATGTGAATACTGAATTGAACAGAGCTATCGATTGGTTGAAAAAAGCAAATATTGAAAATGTTATTGTAACCGGTGATTTCCACCTATCCACACAGATGACAGGTGCTGATACCTCTGATTTCTTCCCGGGAATTGAAGACCAGGAAAAAGGGATGGAAGTATCAAGTTCTTGGTCAGCAACGGCTCGTAGGCTAGACAAGGATTTCAAAACCTCTGTTGGATTTGTGAATGGTAAGCGGTGCTTGGGCGGATTTCTTGAACTCATGATGCATTGCCACTATTTGGTTGCAGAAGAAAATGCAGCATTAGGAATGCCCGAGGTCACACTACCTGTAATACCGGGAATGGAAGGTTGCCACTGGCCATTCAGGAAAGCGGAACCAAAACACTTTTCAGACCTCCTAAGGTTGTTACTGACGGGCGAGTCTGTGAAAGCTAAAGATAGTAATGGCTGGCTTGTGGATTATTCAGGATCCATGGATAATGCAATTGAAATGGCATGGAAGATCGCCTCTGACGGTGATCATGGATTGAAGAGACGTGCATTTTTCGAAGGCAAACTTGAACATGTTCCTCAAGAAGTATCCGGGTTAAAGGATTCAGGTGACCAATCCATTGAGGATGCAAGAAAAGCGATCCTTGATTGTGTAGCTCGTTCGTGTGCTGTGCCCTCATCAGAAGCACTGCTCGTTCAGACAAAACATTCAGGTAATTTCATGACCACTCCACAGTTCAGAAAAGGTGTTGTCGGAACTGCCTATACTAAAACGTGGCTGGTTTGAGAAAGGTAAGAGTTGTGAATTCTTAGTGGTTAGTTAAAAGATCTTGGAGTTCTCTTTCTTTCTCTTTCTCTTTTTCTTTCTCTTCAATAATTACAGGTCATAATTATTTTCTTTCATCCACTGATCATTGTAAAATTTACTCAGGTATTTCACACCATTATCAGGAATAATGGCCACTACCACTGAGGGCTCCTGTAAAGTTTCGGCTAATTTCAATGCCGCCCAAACATTAGCACCTCCTGTGCCTCCGCCAAAGATGCCTTCTTCTCTTGCCAACAAACGGGCATGACTGAAAGCATCCTGGTCGGTAAATTGATACATATCATCAACGAATGAGAAATCCATGGCTTCCGCCAAGTGGTCTTCGCCAACACCTTCCACCTGATAAGTACAATCCCCCTGGAGGGTTACCTTGCCTGTCTTGAAATAATCGTAATAGATTGAACCCACCGGGTCGGGCATGATGATCTTAACATCCTTGTTCTTTTCTTTTAAAAATTTTCCAATACCGCTAATGGTACCCCCCGTACTTCCGGCCGCCACAAAATGGGTAATTTTCCCATCAGTCTGTTCCCATATTTCAGGGCCGGTAGTCAAATAGTGCGCCTCAGGATTTTTGGGATTGTCGTACTGATTTACACGGAATGAGTTAGGAGTTTCCTCGGCAATTCTGATGGCTGTATTCACATAATGATCAGGAGAATCAGGGGCTGCCGATGTGGGTGTAACAACAATTTCAGCGCCTAGTGCCTTCAAAGAGTTTTGCTTTTCAATACTTACCTTATCTGGCATTATCAATATTGACTTATACCCTTTGATTGCTGCTATCATTGCCACAGCAGCACCTGTATTCCCTGAAGTGTTCTCAACTATTGTACCCCCCTGCTTTAGCAAACCTGTGGCTTCTGCATCCTCGATAATGTGTTTTACAATTCTATCTTTTATGCTTCCACTTGGATTGAAGAATTCCAATTTCACGAAGATCTCTACATTCGAATTTGGGTTGATCTTTTGCAATTTTACGATAGGAGTATTTCCCACTGTATTTAGTAGAACGTTGCTTGTCATATTCTCTTTAATTTAGCATTTATCAGAAAGTGCAAAGATAAATAAAAAGCATAAACACTAAATATTAAAACGGCCAACCTGATGGCAAGTAAATAAGCTATTTACAAATTGCCTTAGACATCCTCGCTGTAAGTAGGACGCTCGTGAGTGTTTTCTGTTTTGTGTTTTTTGTTTTCTGTTTTCTGTTTGTTGTGTTGCGTTCTGTTTATCCCATTCTTTTCCAAACTAATAAAATCTTGGAAATAAATCTAAAGGAGAACGAGATGGAGCAATAATTTCCAATTGCAGACATTTGTTTCTTATATTTATTGTATTGTCCATGAAATTATCAGAAATGATCCACCTAAAATTCCAGATAATAAATTGTATTGTTTTCCTGATGCTGATGGCTCCAACATTTGCTCAGCAAGCAAATCACCGAATGACTGCAGAAGAAAAAGTGCAAATGCCGGCTTATCTATCCACCCGGTCAGCTGCAACTTTTGCTGATACGCTTCCTCCATTCTCAACACTTCGTACGCCTGCAGAATGGGAAGAAGTTCAGGCACTTGTGATCACTTGGGCAAGTCACTTTACCATCCTTAAAGATATTGTCAAATATGCTCAAAAGGAATGTTGGGTATATAATATTTGCTCAGATACAAATGCAACTAAAACATACCTTACCGGTCAGGGAATTCCACTTGATAGTCTCAAATTCATTCAGGCACCCTTTAACACCATATGGATAAGAGATTACGGCCCATGGAGTGTATATAGTAATGATGTTGACTCGTTGCTTTTAGTGGACTGGATCTATAATCGTCCCAGGCCAAAGGATGATACAATACCTCGAATACTTGCCAAAGAATTTGGATTGCCTCATTATGAAACGGTAACCCCACCACACAATTTTATTGCAACTGGAGGCAACTTCATGACCGATGGATTTGGTACAGGTTTTTCATCTAAATTGATCATTGATGAGAACCCGGCGTTGAGTGTTGGTCAGGTGGATTCTATTGTACTCGAATTTATGGGGATCAACAGATACATAAAAATGGACCGATTGCTCTATGACCCGATCGACCATATCGATATGCATATAAAATTATTGAATGAGGAAACACTCCTTGTTGGCCAATATCCCGCAGGTGTTGCCGACGGCCCTCAGATAGAAGCGAACTTGCAATATGTCTTATCCACCTATAATTCCATATTTGGAACTCCCTATAAAGTGATCAGGGTTCCCATGCCCCCAGACGGAGGCAGCTATCCCAATTCAGGAGGTGACTACAGAACCTATACTAATTCAATCATTGTCAATGGAACCATCATTGTACCCACCTACGAAGAGCAATATGATACCACCGCGTTGAAGATCATTAGTGATGCCTTACCGGGCTACAATGTTCATGGGATTAATTCCAATGGTATCATCTACCTTTCCGGAGCCATCCATTGCATCACAAAACTAATTGCGACTAATGATCCTCTATTAATATCGCACCAGCCACTCGCTGACACTCAATATACTGGGGTAAATTATACTGTGGAAGCTCGCATCCAACATCGTTCAGGCATTCAGGATGCAACCATTTATTATACAAAAGATACTTCACTGGTCTTCTCACAAGTATCCATGTCTTTTATTGATACCGTGAACAATATGTGGCGTGGTGATATCCCACAACAAACTGATAGTACCACTGTATATTATTATGTCCATGCTAATGCTGTTAGCGGGAAACAACAGGTACGTCCGATAACTGCCCCTAATGGCTATTGGAACTTTAATGTGATGGCGCCAATTGTAGGAATGGAAATGAGAACAAGGCCAATCCGAATGTCTCCTGTATATCCCAACCCTTCAAAAGGCATTACATGCATACCGATTTGCAGTCCTGTGAATATTCAGGCAAGATTATATCTTGCAGGAATACTAGGTCAGGAAGTAGCCACAATTTATGAAGGCCCATTGACCCCGGGAAAGGGTAATTACTTTCTTAATTCAAGAAAACTGGAGCCGGGTTTTTATTTTATTGTGTTGACAACTGAAAAGGATAAGCTTATCCAAAAATTGTTGGTTAGGTAAATTCACCAATAAGAATTGGGAATGATCATCGCAAGTCCTTCCTTACTGTTGAATCACCAATTTCTGCTGACATTGACCTGTCTCGGTAATCAACTTGATCATATATATTCCTGCCGGAATGTTTGAAATATCTAGTGATAGACCTCCGTCTGAAATAATACGGTTCTGATCATACACGTGCCGGCCAAGAATATTTGTGATCAATATTCTTACACTATTTCCGGGTATTTTACCCACAATTTCGA
>CAZNGA010000067.1:0-17811 GCA_964572485.1 uncultured Chitinophagales bacterium | reverse complement strand
CTGTCAGGCAATTCAGTACCAAAACCACCTATTGACAAAGGCTTTATTTTGTATCCAAATCCTGTCGGCTCTTTTATCAATATTGAAATATCTGACGGATGGGATCTTGGGAATTTATCTTTTGTGAATGTCCTTGGAGGGGTGGTTTCTAAGAGGGATATCAATTTAGGAGAAAAAGTCGTATCCGTTGATGCTAGTGGATGGAAGTCCGGCTTTTATTTTGTTAAACTAGAGAAGAAAAACAATATCGGAGGTGTAAAAAAGCTAATGATTATTCACTAATTTCACATCATAGTTTGTAATTATTAATAATAAAAGCAATTGTCATGAAAAATATAACAATAATTGGAGCTGGAACGATGGGAAACGGTATTGCTCATGTATTTGCACAAAAAGGATATCATGTAGCATTGGTTGATGTAGCACAAGAAGCTTTAGATAAAGCACTTGCTGTTATCACCAAAAATCTTGACAGAATGATCGCCAAAGATAGGATTACTGAGGAGGATAAGAACAATACCTTGTCATGTATCAATACTTATACTTCCATGGAGGAGGGGGTGAAAGATGCAGATTTCGTGATCGAAGCTGCAACAGAGGATCTAAAGTTGAAAATGGCCATTTTTGAGCAACTGGACAAGATCACTGACCCTAATGTCATTTTGGCTACAAATACCTCTTCAATTTCGATCACCAAGATCGGAAGTGTTACCCAAAGAGCAGATAAAGTGATTGGAATGCATTTTATGAATCCTGTTCCTGTAATGAAGCTCGTAGAAGTAATCAAAGGATATGCTACCTCATCTGAATCAATGGATAAAGTGCTAAAATTGGTTGCGGATCTTGGGAAAGCACCTGTTGAGGTCAATGACTATCCGGGATTTGTGGCAAATCGCATTCTTTTACCTATGATCAATGAAGCGATCTATGCATTGCATGAAGGTGTTGCTGGAGTGGGGGAGATAGATACTGTGATGAAGTTGGGTATGGCTCATCCAATGGGGCCTCTTCAATTGGCTGATTTTATAGGATTGGATGTATGTCTTTCCATACTTAATGTAATGCATGATGGGCTTGGAAATCCTAAATATGCTCCATGCCCCTTATTGAAAAATATGGTGGAGGCCGGGCACCTGGGTGTTAAAACAGGAGAGGGATTTTATTCCCATACACATGCGACAAAAGACCTTGTGATTGCAGCAAGATTCCAACCTGATAAAGAGAACCGGAAAGAAGAGTTAGTTTAGTCCTCTTTTTACAACTGGGTAAGCTCTTAATAAATGTGTGTTGCTTTTTTTTCCCCCAGGGGGAGCGGGACATCCCCCCAATGCAATTTAGGAATTTTTGACCACACCTAAAGAAACAGTTTTCCCGAAAAAGTTACATTCAAATAGATAGTGGAAATGAAAGGACCGAGGAGTATTTAATTGCTAACTATTGTCTTTAGCTTAGGAGAATTGAAGATCCTTGCCGGGGAAATGACCAACTCGTCATAAGGGATATTGTTCCCATACCTCTCTTTTAATTTTTTCTGCACAATAGGGTGGTCAAGGTAAAACTCTTTGAGCTTTTGCAATTCACCTATCTTAACCCCAGCCCCTCTGTCATATATCTTCCAAACTAATTCTGAGCAGTAGAGTTTATCATCTGACCAATCATAATAAGAGTCGTAATCTTTTCCAAGAAATTGTTCGCCAAGTGCTTTCATTTTCTGAAGAGCCTCCTCATCCAGGGATGAATCTTTAAGTCGTTTGATCACATAATGACCGTCAACCCCTCTTTTCTCCCATTCCTCTAATTCGCTATATTGTACAGGTTGGACAGCTTCAAGGACGTATAAACGACCAGATAAGCGAACAATAATGCCTGTATGACTGTACTTTGAATCGGTTGCGATCTGAATGGCCTTACTGTCAGGAGCATTTGATACCTGAAAAATGATATCTCCTTCTTGAGGTTGTGATGTCTTTGATTGGATTAAAAAATAACCACCACATATAATGATCAGGAGAATAACCCATTTAGATGCTGTTCTTATATTCATGCAAGTTAATAATTCAAAAAACAGAGAAAAAGTATCAGTTCTTGAATCCCATTACCAGGATATCATCCACCTGCTCATAAGACCCCTTCCATTTGGCCAGCTTTTCGTCTAGGAGCTTCTTTTGTTCACTAAGTGGTTGGTTCTGGATGGAGAGTAGTAAGTCTTTAAATGGCCTGTATTTGAATTTCTTTCCTCTTTCTCCGCCAAACTGATCGCAAAATCCATCAGAAAATACATACACTGCATCCCCTGATATTAATTCGATGGAATGATTTGTGAATTTCTTTCTGCCAACAAAAGAGCCAATGGGTTGTTTGTCAGCCTTTATTTCATACAAATTATAATCATCACCTTCGACAATTGGGAAGATCTCCTTTTTGTTATCAATAAATATCTTCTCTCCCTTTCTTCGAAGAAAATAGAGGGGGTTGTTGGCTCCGGCATAACTCAGCTGTTGCTCCTTAACATTTAATGAACATAACGCAATGTCCATGCCGTCCTTAATATTTGATTTCGTATTGTGCCTTAGCGTCTCTTCTACTAATTCATTGAGCTTATCTAGTATCTCAGCCGGTTCTGTCAATCCAAACTCATTTACAGTACGGGCGAGCCCATTATGCCCTACAATACTTACAAATGCTCCCGGAACACCATGACCGGTACAATCAACTGCAGCAAAGAATACTTTGTTGTCAAGCTCATCCATCCAGTAAAAGTCACCACTTACAATATCTTTTGGAAGATACAGTATAAATGATTCTTTCAAATGTTTCTTTAGGTCTGACTCAGGGGAAAGAATTGCCTGCTGAATATTCTGAGCATATTGTATGGAATCAATGATCTCTTCATTCTTTTGCTGCAATTCCAGGGTTCGCTGTTTAACCATCTCTGAAAGCGTTTTGTTCCTTTGATGAAGCTGCTGGGTACGAATACGCATGAACAGATAAAATCCAGTGATCAGAGCTAGGACCACAATTATATAGAATGAAATGCGCTGCCAAAAAGGGGGTTTGATCACAAATGGGTAGGAGATGATATGTTCAGAACAATACTCAGAAAAGCATGCTTTCGCTAAAAAAGTATAATTTCCAGGTGGTAAATAAGAATAGGTCACATAAATATCATTTGTAAATAACCAATCTTTTTCGAAACCATCAAGCTTGTAGTGGACTCCAACTTTCTCCGGATTTGAAAAGAAAATGGACTCAAAGTCGAATGTAATATGGTTCACATTATAAGAGAGCTCTATCTCTGGTGATAAAGGCTTGGATTTAAGAAGTACTCTCCACCCCTTCATAAGTATGGAAGGTACAGGTCTTAATTCCGGCAATAGTTCAGGGGAGAACTTTAGTAACCCTTTTGAAGTGCCTATCCATAGATTTCCGTATGTGTCTTTAATGGATGCATTTGGTTTTGGGTCACTGACAGGGAAACCATCTCGTTGGTCTAAACTAAATAATTGATGTTGTGAAGAATGGAATTTTGATAAGTTCTTGGATGTAGCTACCCATGCTGATTTTGGTTGGTCAGGAATAGTGAAATAGATAAAGTTAGAAGTCAATCCATCCACCTCAGAATAATGTTGCATTTCACCCTCACGATACTTATATATTCCTTGCCCGGCAGTAGATATCCATATGTCTCCCGGTTCATTTTCAGAAATGGACTGAACGATTAATCCTTTTTGATCAGGAAATAGCATGATCGAATCATCAATTGCCGCAAGGTGGCAGGCAATTCCTTCCCCATTGGTCCCGATCCAGATATTCTCTTGGTCATCTTCATGAAGAGCCATGATATTATTGATGGGTAATCCATTTGCAGTACTTAAATATCTTATTTCATTGCTTTTAGGAGAGATGATGGATATGCCATCGACAGTACCACACCATATCTCACCATTCTTTCTCGAAATAATACAATTGATATTATCGCTACTCAATCCGGAATTCTGGTTATATACCCTTAGGCTATATGAAGTAGTGTTATATCTGATAACACCTGCTCCCCAGGTACCTATCCACAAATTATGGTAATCGTCAATTGCAAGATCCATTGTTTGATTAAAGGAGAAATTCATCTTCTGTTTGTCCAATACTTCAATGAACTCACATCTCTCTTCAGCAAGATCGATCTTACTTATTCCTTTATCTGTACCAAGCCACAAGATATCTCCATCTTGCGCAATGCTCCATACTGCGCTCCCAGCGAATTTCGACTTTGGATACCATGCGAAATAAGTACCCTTAAAGTAGCTTAATCCTGAGGCCTCAGATCCAAACCAGATATTGCCTTCGTTATCTGGCAAAATACAACGGATCTTTTTCGCTTCCAACCCATTTTCCAATCGTATGGACTGTACTTTCTCATTGATGATAGTAAAACCACCTCCTCCCCATGTACCACCAATAATATTGGTTTTGCTATCAAAAGCCAAAGCATTAATATCATTTAAGGGCAAGCCATTGTTCTCGTTAAAATTATGGTATTCTTGGGTGGTCATATTTAACTTAAAAAGGCCGTGTTGGCTGGAGCCAATCCAAAATACAGAATCTGAAATTAGAAAGCAGGTTATGAAAGAGGGGATGGTAAAGGGAAAGTTAAAATAATTAAATGAATCAGTGCCAGCTTCGTAAGTTTTGATGCCTTCTTCAATATGGAAATAGATCTTATCTCTATATACCTGCATGGAATAAACCATATCGCTGAGCCCTTCCTTTCCGAGATAGCTCTTAAATTTGCTAAGGGTATCACTTTGAATATTGGACTTCTTAAACTTCAAAGCGCCTGAGCCGGAAGTGATAATCCATATGTTCCCTAAATTGTCTTCTTGAATGTCTCTTATTATGTTCGATAAAGGGGAGTTGGCAATGTGAAGTGGATGAAATGTTTTATCGTAAAAACGAGTGATCTTTCCAAAGTCATGGCCGATCCAAATAACTCCTGAACTATCCTGAAACAATGTTCTTGTAATATTTTCAGCCAGGCCATTATCAACACTAAAATTCTCAAATGTACTTCCATTGAATCTGGAGACTCCCGCATCAGTGGCAATCCATAAGTAACCTATATTGTCTTGCAGCACATCATTGATCTTAGACTGAGGCAGCCCATCTTTAGTGCCATAATTATCAAAAACATACTTTTGTGAAAATAGTTGCAGTGAAAGGAAACAGAGGAATAATAAGAGCCCTATACGTTTACCCGCAAGTGTGACCATAGTTCGTGGCGCTGACAGCTACTTGAAAGAGATATGATCAGCGTCAGTCTTTTTTGTAAAAAATAAATGTGCCTCCTTCATCTTCTAATCCTTTAATAGTACCAAACTTTGGCTCTTTATTCTGCGATCTTTTCAATGCATTGATAACATCATTTGCAATTTCGTCAATAGAGATACAGGGATTTTGATTCGTCTCTAAAGATTCAGCAAATTTTTGTGTAAACAAAGAAATATCTGCTGCACTTTCATATCCGGAAGATGTAAGAACTTGTACTGAGCTAGGATAATTAGGCTGTGAATAAGCACATGTTGGTTTCATCACAGTAGCATCACGCCGTGCAGTTAAAAAGGCAGGGCCTGATTCGCAAGCATCAGAGATCACAAGGATATGTTTTAATCCTCTAGATTGATACCATTGTAATTGTGATTGAAGATCAGTAATACTATAATAATCCAGCTCTTTTCCTCTTCTGGCATCCGTTGGGATCCAATACCCTCTGTCATTCATGAATTTCCCGTGACCGGCGTACCAAACGATCAGTGATTTATATCTTGCCGTTTTCAGCAACTCTCCCAAGTCCTTTGTAAAGAAAGTAACAAGAGCCTCCTTATTCAAATTCCTTTTATGTAGGGTGGTTGTAATGCCGTAATTAGCTAATGCATTCTTTATAAGGGTAGCATCCTTTTTAGGGCCAACGAGACTTCCGAAATTGTCATATTTTGAGTTCTCAATAAATATCAGAAGTGTTTTCCCCATATGAGATTCATTAATAGAAGCTTCACGCTCAATGTCATAGGATTGAACCATTTTATTCCCGTATTCGTCGATGACTTCAAGAGTGATGCTGAGTTTCCCGGCAATTGAGATCGTAGACTCGAAAGTTGGGTTTTTTCTATTATTATTGAAAGTAGCCTGCTTGCCTCCTATAGTGATAGAATGGATATTGCTGGCATCATCTATTTCACCTTGCACAAAGATAGCAGGTTGAGAGCCGCTCACGTATATTTTACCTTCAGAATTAGATGCAAAGGGGACAAAGATAGTTGCCGCTGGGATGTCAATCTCATGAAATCTAACAGGATAATTGATCACAGATTTGTTATTGTAAACATCAACAACTGTTAGAACATATTCCTTATTGAAAGGCGCATCGACCTTTAGGGAAAAGATCGGGTTAAGGGAGTTAGGAACAAAATCACACGCTTTTCCGTCGACCTTGATGATCTTGATCTTACTAACGTCGATCACTTTGCCTACAATATCATGGGTTGTTGCATCATATGGAATACTAATGTAGCCATCTTTGAAGTTTTGAGTGATCTCAACTTCGGGCACACCATCTTCACGGCTCAACTCAAAGAGTCTATTTGCTAATTTTTCACCATAAGTCTTCTGAGCCCATTTTGACAAATGATCTTGGGTAAATTGGAGGTCCTTACGAGCTTTTTCCTTTAATCCCTGCTCCATATAGCAAATACCCCTCTGGAAGTAGGCCAGAACAGTATTCTTATCGATAAGAAGCACTTTTTCGAAATCTGCAATGGCCAAACTGTATTCCCCTTGTTTGACACGAATACATCCACGTTGGTAATAAGCCAATTTAAAGTTCTTGTCTAACATGATCGCCTGATTGAACTTATCAATTGCAGCCTTATAATTAGTTAAATAAAAGTCAATTTTCCCTTCCAAATAATGGGGGAGAGGTTCTTTTTTTTCTGTGTTGGCTGCTTTAATATAATTGGCCCTGGCAAGATCTAGCTTTTCTTGCTTCCATTGACTTCTTCCAAGAGCTATATAAAAATGGTATATATTATGTTTGTTCTCCTTTGCAGGGTCCAATTTAGTAGCATCACCCTTTGTATAAGATGTATATAGCTGGGTCGCTTTCAGGTATTTTTGTTCTGCATATATATAGTCCTCAATAGAATCCAGTGTAAGGCCAAAATACATATAATAATATGGGTTTTTACTATTGTATGTACCGATCGCTTTTTTCCAATTTCCTATTGCCAGATCCCAGTTCTTTTCATCATAATTTATGAGTGCAGACTTTGCATATGCCAATTCATACTTAGCGTCATTTTGGATCGCTTTTTCGAATTTCTCCAGTGCTTTTGCATATTCCCCCAAATAGTATAATACATTACCGGCAGAATAGTTGAGGTCAGCATTCATAACATCATAAGTGATCGCCTTTTCATAATCCTGAAGGGCTTCTTCATACTTACCCGTAGCCTCAAAAGCAGTTCCGCGGCCTGTATAAGCTTCAATTAAATTTGGGTTGATTCGAAGCGCAGTATTGAAATTAGTGATCGCTTCGGAATATTGCTTATCTTTGATATTCTTAAAGCCATCTTTGCTATATTTCTTGGCATTTTGGCCATAAGATATAGATGTAAAGCAAATAAGCAAAGCAGGAATTAATAAATATATCACTGATCTTCGAAATGAATTATAGGTATACATAACAAAGTAGATTTGGTATTAAATTGAATTAACTACAAATGTAGATAAAAAAATAGAAAATGATGCAACAAGGATTGATTATATATCAACATAATATTGCAGATTTTCTATCTCCCTGAGCCCCTCAAAATGTTTCCTGCAAGCAATTTGCTGAAATGAGCAAAAAATATTCACATTTTGTCAGGAACCATAATGCCAAGTAACCCCATCGATCTTCTGATGATATGGGCGGTCAGTAGTGAAAGTTGTACCCTGAACTTTCTGGATATGTCTGAAGCTTTTAAGACAGGGACTTCTGCATAGAACTTATTGTATAATTTAGATAGTTGGTAAACATAATTTGCGATAACTGATGGATCCATGGTTTCAGCTGCTTCCTGCAATCCTATTTGAAATTCATGGAGAAAGACAGCAACCGCTTTCTCTTGTGGTAGGAGCGGTTCCGCATCTTGACCAGAATCTTCTATGGGCATATCCATTGATTTTCGAAGTATCGATTGGATCCGAGCATAGGTGTATTGAATAAATGGGCCTGTATGGCCATGGAAATCAATAGATGCCTCCGGGTTAAAAAGCATCCTTTTTTTAGGATCCACTTTTAATAGAAAATACTTTAATGCTCCTAACCCTATTATGTTATATAATTCCTGGGCTTCCTGGGTTGAAAAATCTTCAATCTTTCCGAGCTCCTTGGTATGCTTTTCTGAGGTGGATACCATTTCATCAATGAGCTCATCAGCATCAACCACAGTACCTTCCCTCGATTTCATTTTTCCGGAAGGGAGGTCCACCATCCCATAAGAAAGATGATACAAATTATCAGCCCACTGTCTTTGTAGCTTTTTTAATGTTCCGATCAAAACTCTGAAATGATAATCTTGCTCGTCAGCAACCACATATATTGACCGGTCCATTTTATATTTTTCATAGCGAGCTTGCGCTGTACCCATGTCTTGTGTGATATATACTGACGTTCCGTCGCTACGAAGCAAGATCTTCTCATCCAAACCTTCCCCGGTTAGGTCAACCCAAACGGAATTATCATCCTTTTTAAAAAAACAAGATTTTTCTAACCCTTCCTGCACAATATCCTTCCCTGATAAATAGGTTTGTGATTCAAAGTAATTGACATCAAATTTAATCCCTATTCTTTCATAAGTGGCATTAAAACCAGTATAAACCCAATTGTTCACTTTTTCCCATAAAGCCCGTGTCTCGGGATCTTTTTCCTCCCATTTCACAGTGAGTTGCCTGATCTCCTTTGCCAAATCAACATTTGCTAAAGCATCCTCCTCAGTCCCCCCATTTTTGATGTGCTCCTGGATCTGTTTTTTATACTCTTTATCGAAAAGTACATAATACTTACCGATCAGGTGATCTCCTTTTATACCGGAGCTCTCAGGGGTTTCGCCATCGCCCCACCGATCCCATGCCAACATTGACTTAGATATATGGACTCCACGGTCATTGTAGAGACAAGTACTGATCACTTCGTACCCAGATGCCTTAAGAATCTGTGCCAATGAATCACCTAAAAATAGGTTTCTTAGATGTCCTAAATGAAGGGGTTTATTTGTATTCGGTGAGCAATATTCCACAATTATGGTCTTCCCATTCTTGCCCTGCAATCCATAATCTTCTTTAGAACTATGGGTGTCAATGAATTCTCTCCACCAATCATCCTTGAAAGTAAGGTTTAGATATCCTTTAATCACATTAAACTCAGCGACCTCATTCATTTGATCCAGAAGAAAATCTCCGATCTCCTTTCCTACGATCTCAGGCTTTTTCTTTGTGATCTTGACCAATGGGAAAATAACTATTGTAAGGTCTCCTGAAAATTCCTTGGGAGTGATCTGCACATTTAGCTGGTCAGCATCAGCTTTTGTATTATACAATACTTCAACTGCCTGTAATGTGCATTCCCTAATTTTTTGTTGCAGTTGCATGAAACTCAGTTTACAAAAGAGATAGTGCAAAGATGCTTTGAAAAGATAAGTATATCTCGTAATTTCGTGCAAAATAATCATTCCAAACATTTATTTGTAAAAAAAAAATCGATAAAATGGAAAAAAAGAAGGTAATAATCATTGGTGCGGCCGGAAGGGATTTTCATTGTTTCAATACTTATTTCAGGAACAATGAGCTATATGAAGTGGTAGCTTTTACGGCAGCTCAAATTCCTGATATTGATGGAAGAAAGTACCCAACTGAATTAGCTGGCAATTTGTACCCATCAGGGATCCCTATTTATGATGAAGCAGAATTACCAAAGCTGATCAAGGATAATAATATTGATGATTGTGTATTCGCATATAGCGATGTTCCATATAATTACGTAATGCGTATGAGTGCACTGGTCAATACTGCAGGCGCTAATTTTATGTTATTGGGTACAGAAGATACGATGATAAAAAGCACAAAGCCTGTGATCTCAGTTTGTGCGGTAAGAACAGGATGCGGTAAGAGCCAGACTTCAAGAAGAATAGTAGAACTCTTAATGGAGCATGACCTGAAAGTAGTTGTGATCAGACATCCAATGCCTTATGGCGACCTGCTGGCACAAAAAGTACAGCGATTCGAAACCCTGGATGATCTTAAAAAGCACAAATGTACCATTGAGGAAATGGAGGAATATGAACCACACATTGTGAGAGGGAACATTGTATATGCAGGAATCGATTATGAAGCGATCATTCGTGAAGCCGAAAAAGAGGCGGATGTTATATTATGGGATGGCGGTAATAATGATTTCTCATTTTATCAATCTGACTTGTATGTTGTCGTCACCGATCCTCATAGAGCAGGGCATGAATTATCCTATTACCCCGGGGAAGTAAACCTCAGGATCGCTGATGTGGTCGTGATCAATAAAATCGATAGCGCTTCAATTGAAGATATAGAGACTGTGAGACAGAATATATTAAAGTACAATCCAGATGCTATTGTTGTCGATAGTGCTTCTCCGATCAGCGTAGATAATCCAGAAGTGATAAAAGGAAAACGTGTATTAGTTGTTGAAGATGGACCTACACTTACCCATGGTGAAATGAAATTTGGCGCCGGAATAGTTGCTGCTAATAAGTTTGGAGCCAAAGAAATCGTTGATCCAAGGCCATTTTGTGTTGGGAAATTGAAGACCACTTTTGAAAAATATCCTAATATTGGAGCTTTATTACCTGCTATGGGATATGGAGATGAGCAAATTGCCGACCTGCAAACAACCATCAATAATGCGAAAGTGGATTCAGTTATAATTGCCACACCTATTGATCTGAACCGGGTCATCAATATCGACTTACCAAATACAAGAGTTTATTACGATCTTCAGGAAATTGGCAAACCAAATTTACAGGAGGTCCTTAGTGATTTCGTAAAAGATAAAAGCCCTAAATTAGCTACTGCTAATGGTTAGGGATATAAAATATGTTTTGAATTCAATGATAATGGTATGGAAAATACAATGACAAAAAAAACGACATCAGAACAACTAATTGCGCTCGAAGATAAATATGGTGCGCATAATTATCATCCACTACCTGTTGTATTGGCAAAAGGGAAAGGAGTTCATGTATGGGATGTTGATGGAAAACAATATTATGATTTTCTCTCAGCGTATTCTGCCGTTAACCAAGGGCATTCACATCCAAAGATCGTTAATGCGCTAACTGAGCAGGCACAAGAACTTAGCTTAACCTCCCGCGCATTTTATAATAATGTGCTGGGTGAGTATGAGAAGTATATAACTACTTATTTTGGCTATGATAAGGTCTTACCAATGAATTCTGGAGCTGAGTCCGTTGAAACCGCATTAAAGATCGCAAGAAAATGGGGATATGAGAAAAAAAACATCCCTGCGGATCAAGCCAAGATAGTTGTTTGTGAGAATAATTTCCATGGCAGAACCATTACCATCATCTCAGCATCCAATGATCCTGAAGCCAGAAATAATTTCGGGCCATATACGCCTGGGATCATTTCGATACCATATAATGATGTTGCTGCATTAAGTGAAGCATTACAAGATGAGAACGTTGCAGCCTTTCTGGTGGAACCAATTCAAGGGGAGGCAGGAGTATTTGTTCCTGATGATGGCTATCTGGCAAGTACATATAAAATATGTCAAGAAAAGAATGTCCTATTTATTGCTGATGAAGTGCAAACAGGCATTGCCAGAACCGGCAAAATGTTGGCATGTGACTATGAGGATATCAAACCGGATGTTCTGATCCTTGGAAAGGCTATTTCTGGGGGTTGTTACCCGGTATCAGCAGTGCTAGCAGATGATGACATTATGCTATGCATCAAACCAGGAGAACATGGATCGACATTTGGTGGAAATCCTATTGCCTGTAAAGTGGCAATTGCTGCGTTAGAGGTGGTTAAAGATGAACAATTAGATGAGAAAGCAGCTCATCTTGGTGAAATTTTCAGAGAAAACCTTACTAATATCAATTCAGATAGGATCACCTTAGTAAGAGGCAAGGGGCTTTTAAACGCCATTGTGATCAAAAAGGAGCAAGGCAAAGAAGCTTGGGATGTATGCTTGAAGCTGAAAGAAAATGGCTTATTAGCTAAACCCACCCATGGAGATATCATTCGTTTTGCGCCACCTTTGGTGATTACTGAAGAGCAAATTAAAGATTGTATTTCTATCATTGAAAAGACCATTCTCTCCTTTGATGAATGAGCGGATACAATAGTTAATCAGCGAGCGTAGCTACTATCACAGCTTTAGCAGTGTGTACTCGATTGCCTGCTTCTTCAAAGACAAGAGAGGCCTCTGACTCGAAAACCTCTTCAGTAATTTCCATGCCGTCCAGCCCAAATTTCTGAAAGATCTCTTCGCCTACTTTAGTATCGCGATTGTGGAAGGCAGGTAAACAATGAAGGAACTTCGTATTGGGATTACCCGTCATGGTCATAGTCTCCTTATTTATTTGGTAGGGTTGCAACATGTTGATCCTTTCTGCCCAAACTTCATCCGGCTCTCCCATAGATACCCATACATCAGTACACAGGAAGTCGCACCCTTTAACAGCTTCCTCTTTATTATCAGTAATAAGCAGGTTGGCACCGGTCTCCTTGGCTATTTGCCGGGCTTGGGTGACCAGATTCTCCTCTGGTTGTAAACTGTCAGGTGCGGCAGCTCTAAAATCCATTCCCATTTTAGCAGCGCCGATCATCAGCGAATTCCCCATGTTATTCCTTGCATCACCACAATAGCAAAACGCAATATCCTGAAATGGTTTGTCACTAGATTCCATCATTGTTAACAGATCCGCCAAAATTTGAGTGGGATGGAATTCATTGGTGAGCCCATTCCATACGGGGACCCCTGCAAATTTTGCTAATTCCTCAACGATCTCTTGTCCGAATCCTCTATATTCTATCCCATCATACATTTTCCCTAATACTCTTGCTGTGTCTTTCATGGATTCCTTGGTGCCAATCTGGCTTCCGGAAGGTCCCAGGTAGGTTGTGTGCGCTCCCTGGTCGTAAGCGGCTACATCAAAAGCACACCTTGTCCGTGTAGATGATTTCTCAAATATTAAAGCAATGTTCTTTCCGGTAAGCTTTGCAACTTCTTTTCCTTCCTTTTTCAGTTGCTTTAGCTCAGCAGCCAAACCGATCAGGTCTCTGATCTCTTCCGAAGTAAAATCCAATAATTTGAGGAAATTCCGGCTTTTAAGATTTATGGTCATTTTTTTCTGTTATTATGTCAATTAATTTTCTCTTAGTCATAGTCAATGGTAATCTTAGTCCCAAAGCTCTTATCTTCCAGTTTATCTGCCTTGGTAATAACGCTTTTTTCACCACCATTTTCAATAAAACTGAGTGCGGCTTTTATCTTTGGAGCCATACTCCCTTCTCCAAAGTTTCCTTCCTTTAAATATTTGTATGCATCAACTTTGTTCAAGAATTCCATCTTCTGTTCATCTGGTTCATTATAGTTAATGAACACATATGGAACATCTGTCAAAATATAGAATTCATCAGCATTGATTCGAGAGGCAAGCAATGATGAGGCAAAGTCCTTATCGATCACAGCTTCTACCGGTCTTATGGTCTTGTCGGAATCAATGAAAACCGGAATCCCGCCCCCTCCGGATGCAATTACTATTGCGCCATTCCTAACGATCTCGCCAATGGTTTTTCTGTTAAAAATTTGAACGGGCAACGGCGAGGCCACAACTCGCCGGTATCCGCTATCTTTTTTAGAACTTTCTTTAAAGAGCCAGCCCTTTTCTCTGCTTAAGTGATCGGCATCTTCTTTTGAATAGATCCTGCCAATTCTCTTAGCAGGGTTTTTAAAAGCGGGATCATTTTTATCTACAACAACCTGAGTAACCATGGTAACCACATCTTTATCAATCTTCTCCTCATTCAACACATTTCTCATGATCCTCTCCAACATATATCCTATGCCACCCTGAGAATCAGCAACGCAGATGTCTATGGGCATCTGTGGGATATTATAGCTTGCTTCTCCTGCATCATTTCTCATCAGTATGTTCCCAACCTGGGGGCCATTCCCATGTGTGATCACAAGGTTATAACCTTCTTTGATGAGGTAGACAACATTTTTAAACGTTTCTCTAGCGTTCTTCTCCTGCTCCTCAATTGTCCCTTCTTGGTCGCTTCTGATTATCGCATTCCCACCCAACGCAATTACAGCAATTTTTCCAGTATTTTTGTTGTTACTCATTTGCACCGATTATTATCCTATGACCGGTTACTTTTTTAATGAAGTATTGATTGTTACTATTAACTAAAATAAAACTCCTTTCCGGTTGCCACAAATTTACTAATTTTAACGGGTTAGTTATACTTACCATTTGCCACATAAGATATATCATTGAATCAGCCAAATGAGCAATAGTTACAAAGAGTTGATCACACAGACATTTCGCTTCCCGCAAGAGGGATTTGAAGTGGCTGATGATCACCTTTTCTTCAATGATGTAAATCTATACAACATGATTCGCGAGCATGGGACCCCCCTTAAGATCTCGTATCTTCCAAAGATCAGCGAGCAAATTCAGAAAGCGAAAAAAATATTCAATGATGCAATGTCATCAAATAACTATCAGGGAAATTACGAGTATTGTTACTGTACAAAGAGTGCACATTTTTCTTTTATCCTGGATGAAGTACTGAAAAATGATGTTCATTTGGAAACCTCGTCAGCATTTGATATCAACCTTGTCAGAAATTTGTATGAGCAACAAAAGATCAGCAAAGACATTTACATCATATGTAATGGATACAAGCCCCTGAAATATGCCCAAGAGATAAGCAGCCTCATAGAAAGTGGTTTTGATAATGTGATCCCTGTGCTGGACAATGAAGAGGAAGTGACCCTCTTTGATTCCTTATTGAGTAGAAAGTGCCAGGTAGGTATCAGGATCGCTTCAGAAGAGAGGACTCAGTCCGAGTTTTACACTTCAAGGTTGGGAGTGAAATATGATAGAATATTAGGCCTTTATGAAGAGAAACTTAAGAACCACAGATCATTTGACCTTAAGATGCTTCACATATTTCTTCATTCAGGTATAGAAGATACTACCTATTATTGGAGTGAATTAGAAAGGGCAATAAAAATGTATTGTAAGCTTAAAAAAGTATGCCCATCGCTATCTCATTTTAATATTGGGGGCGGATTTCCTATAAGAAATACCCTGAACTTCGATTATGATTATGGATATATGGCGAAGGAGATCATCCTACAGGTAAAGAAAATTTGTTCATCTCAAGGGGTTCCAGAACCAAATATATTTACTGAATTCGGCAATTTTACAGTGGGAGAGAGCGGTGCTATTATCTTTTCTGTGCTTGGCCAAAAACTCCAAAATGATCGTGAGCTATGGTATATGATCGATAGCTCACTGATGACCACCTTGCCTGATATATTTGCTACCGGCCAGCGATTCGTATTACTCCCGATAAATAAATGGGGGAATAAATATCACCATATAAATATAGGGGGATTGAGCTGTGATGCTGACGATTATTATCATAGAGATGCCAGGGCAAACAAAGTTTATCTTCCGAAAATAGATAATGAAGAGCAACTTTTTGTTGGATTTTTTCATGTAGGTGCCTATCAAGATGCTTTAAGCGGACATGGTAGTTTGAAGCACTGTTTGATCCCAGCCCCCAAACATCTCCTTATTGACAAAGATGACCATGGGATCATTTCCGAGAAGCTAATTATTGAAGAACAATTATCTAAGGATATGTTAACAACTTTAGGATATTAGCATTTGAAATCTAAGAAAAAAAGGGTAGCTTTACAAGGATGAGAGTATTAATAATATCTTTAATAACTTCTTTATTGTTTTTCCTGCCAATCAATAATAGTGGCCACCATTATACTTCGGAATACACTTTGAGCAATTTGTTAATTAATTCCACGATTCCAGAGGCCTGGGAGCGCTCAAATGTATCAGTTATTGAGAGATATTCCGGGGTCTATATGGTATCACAAGACACGATCATAAATGACTGTATTTGTTATTATAAGTTTAGCAATGATAGAAGTTATGAGATCTTTAACCAGGATGGTTCAGTATGCAAGGGAAATTTTGACTACAAAATGGAATGGGGCGAATTGATCCTCAAACCATCCATATGTAATTATAGTAACAGTTGTGTTGATATTGGCATCTATGATAAGATAGAAAAAGGATATATCTATCGAATAGAAATTGAGGAAGGAAATTATTCCAAGGTTAGATTAGTATATGAGATCTGTGATAATGAGAAGACGACTGGTACAATTAAGGAGATCTATTTGCTTGAGAGAATATCCTTCAATACCATGCCTGAGATTGATACAACTATTGAGGAATTTACCCGTCCTGCTGACTAAAGGGGCAAGGGGGTATTGTGGAATTATTATTTCGTCTTTACTATCTGAATTTGACACACGATCACAACCTCTTTTCCGACAATTGGGATATTGCCATCCAGCATTTCATTCCAGGTTAGGTTATAGTCAAACCGGTTAATGACCCCTCTTAATTCAAAGCCTGCTCTTTCTGATTGGCTTTTATCAATTACGATGCCACCAAAAGTTACGTCAAATTCTATTGGCTTTTCAATATTCTTTATCTTTAAGAAACCTTTAAGTTGGTAATGGCCCTCGCTAACCATTTCCAATGCTGTCCCTTTGAAATAAATGTATGGATAGCGCGTAGGGGCAAGGAAGTCAGGTGATTTGAGATGATTATCCCTAACGGAATTGTTAGTATTGATTGATGATGAGTTAATATAAAATGAGATCAGGATATCTGAAAAATCTGCTCCACAGGAAATCTCTCCACCAAATTCGTTAAAAGTACCAACCGTCTTTGAAATTCCCATATGAGCAACAGTAAATTGTATATTACAATGTGATTGATCAAAGATCCAGGTTTCCCTTTGTGCTGACAGGGTAGTGCAATACAATATTGAAAGAAGAAATAGTAGAATTGGTTTGTTGATAATTGGCATTTTGAAATTATTGCTTAAATGGTAAATAATGAATTATGGGTTAAAATTAAGTATTCTAATCTTTATCTAATATACCTTGTAGCTGAAATGCACGTCAGAGAAACTATTTGTTCTTCAAAACCTGCGAAGTTAATTTAATTTTTTGTAATTGTAAATGTTTATCTCAAAATCCATGCACTTTATATAATAATGTTCAGTAATTTCGTTTATATGTTAATGAAGAGGAAATTAGGGGCGGCCATTATTGCAACTATTGTAATTATCATTTTGATCTTACTATTTAGGAGCAAAGGAGATGATGGTGGCGAAAGGATAAAAGTAGAGGTAGAAAAAGGGAAATTTGAAGTAACTGTAACCACTACAGGGGAATTACTAGCGAAAAATTCAGAAGACATCAAGGGTCCTGAGGGAATGCGAAGAGCTGGCATATGGCGCGTTGAAATTGCTGATTTGGTAGCAGAAGGCACCATAGTAAAAGAAGGCGATTTCATTGCTGAGCTTGATCGAACAGAGATAGAGACAAAAATACAGGATCTCTCAGCAGAACTTCAAAAAATTGAATCTCAATATGTGCAAACGAAG
>CAZNGA010000066.1:0-18196 GCA_964572485.1 uncultured Chitinophagales bacterium | reverse complement strand
GAAAGGAATTATTGATCCCTGTCCTATGTGGGATCTTTCTTATTGAAAATGTTTCTGTAATGGTGCAAGTGGGATACTTCAAATACACAAAGAGGCATTCAGGTATTGGAAAGCGTATGTTCCTCATGGCACCCCTCCATCACCACTATCAGAAATTGGGATTTCATGAATCAAAAATTGTGTCCAGATTCTGGATCGTAGGGATCATGTTGGCAGTATTGACAATCGTGACCCTCAAACTGAGATAAGAAATGAAGAAGATGATCATATTAGGCGCCGGAGAAAGTGGAATTGGAGCAGCAATGCTTGCAAAGCAAAAGAGCTATGATGTGCTGGTCTCTGATAGTGGGGAGATAAAAAAGCACTATAAAAGTAAAATTGAAAAGATGGGTGCCCGCTGGGAAGAGAAAACCCATTCTCTCGAAGAGATATTATTGGCTGATGAAGTGGTTAAAAGCCCAGGTATTCCTGAAGAGGCTGAGGTGATCCAGGCGATAAGAAAGAAAGACATCCCACTGATATCAGAAGTGGAATTTGCAGCACGTCATACAAAAGCTAAACTCATTGCGATCACAGGAAGTAATGGGAAATCTACAACTACCTCCCTGGTGTACCACATAATTAAGAGTGCAGGATTTGATATTGAGATGGCCGGAAACATAGGTGAGAGCTTTGCCGGTAAGGTTGCAGAAAAGGATCACGATTATTTCGTGCTTGAGATCAGCAGCTTTCAACTGGATGATATCAGCAACTTCAAACCGCATGTTTCGGTCCTACTAAATATTAGCCCTGACCATCTTGATAGGTATGATAACAAATTTGAGAACTACATCAATGCAAAGTTTCGGATCACTGAGAACCAAGGCCCTGCCAACTTTTTCTTGTACTGCATTGATGATGACACGATCACGAAAAAGATGGAACAAACGAATATAAACGCAACACTTATCCCATTTTCCTTAAAGCAAAAGGTGGATGTGGGTGCATATGTCCTTGATAATAAATTGAATATTAATTTAAAAAAAAACCAATTTGATATGTTTATTTATGATTTAGCCTTGCAAGGCAAACACAACCTTTACAATTCTATGGCTGCAGGCATAATAGCGAATCTCTTTGACTTAAGAAAGGAGGTAGTACGTGAGAGTATGATGAATTTTGAAAATCTAGAGCACCGCATTGAGTTTGTGGCAAAGGTGCAGGGGATTGAATTTATCAATGATTCAAAGGGTACGAATGTCAACTCTACATGGTACGCTTTAGAAACAATGAGCAAGCCTATTATCTGGATTGCCGGGGGCAAGGATAAAGGGAATGACTACAGCACTTTGAAGGAGTTGGTAAAGGAAAAGGTCACAACAATTATTTGCATGGGGGTCGACAACAGAAGGATCCATGATGCTTTTTCAAAGGATGTGGATCTGATTGTTAATACAGGTAGCGCCATTGAAGCAGTGAAGATGGCCTACCATCTTGGAAATAAGGGCGATGTGGTACTGCTGTCACCGGCATGTGCGAGCTTTGACCTCTTTGAGAATTATGAAGATAGAGGGAGGCAGTTTAAATCTGCTGTTCGGGCACTCTAATTGAATAAATGAAGATGCAGTTGATAATTGACAAGATAAAAGGAGACAAATTAATGTGGTTGATAGTGATATTGTTGTCGCTATTGTCATTGTTGGCTGTATATAGTTCTACAGGAACCCTTGCCTATAAATATCAGTCAGGGAATACAGAATACTATTTGCTAAAGCACTTCTTATTGGTTGTTTTTGGATTGGGGCTCATGTATCTTGCCCACCTTGTCAATTATACCTATTATTCAAGAGTGGCCCAGGTGATGTTGATCGTATCTATCCCTTTGCTACTTTTTACTTTGTTGTTTGGTTCTGATATTAATGAAGCTAAACGTTGGCTCACCTTACCGATCATTAATATTACTTTTCAAACCTCTGACCTTGCCAAGCTTGCTCTGATCATGTACACAGCGAGAATATTATCTAAGAAACAAGGAAATATCAAGGACTTTAAAACATCATTTTTGCCTATCATGATACCGATCCTTTTAGTTTGTGGGATCATTGCACCTGCAGACCTCTCTACTGCTGCCGTCTTATTTCTTACCTGTTTTTTGCTCATGTTCATTGGCAGGATCAATGTCAAGTACTTATTGCTTTTGATAGGTGCAGGAGTAGTCGGGTTATCCTTTATCATCTTTATAACAATGTTATCTCCGGATCAGGGGAGAATAGGTACTTGGAAGAGCAGGATCGAAAGCTACACCGATTCTGACAAGGCACCCTACCAGGCTAAGCAATCAAAAGTCGCCATTGCTAGAGGATCATTTTTTGGTAAGGGACCTGGCAAAAGTACTCAGCGTAACTTTCTGCCGCACCCTTATTCGGATTTTATATATGCTATAATTATTGAAGAGTATGGTTTGCTCGGAGGAGGTACCATTGTTTTGCTCTATTTATTATTCTTATATCGAACAATTAAAATTGTAATCAAAAGTCCGAAAGCATTTGGGGCGTTACTGGCATTTGGATTGAGTTTATCCATTGTCCTGCAGGCAATGGTCAATATGGGGGTGGCAGTTAACTTGCTGCCGGTTACCGGATTAACCTTACCATTTATCAGTATGGGGGGTACTTCTTTGATTTTTACCAGTATCGCCGCAGGGATCGTTTTAAGCGTGAGTCGAAATGTGGAGGGCAACGAAAATAAAAAATATGCAAGTGCTGAAACCTATTAAAGTGATCATTAGTGGTGGCGGAACCGGGGGGCACGTTTTTCCGGCAATAGCTATCGCAAATAAATTAAGGAGTATTAATAGCGACATTGAAGTACTATTTGTTGGTGCCAAGGGAAAGCTGGAAATGGAAAAGGTCCCTGCTGCCGGCTATAAGATCAAAGGTTTATGGATAAGTGGTTTTTACCGGGAATTGACATTCAGGAACTTAATGTTTCCTGTTAAATTGATCCACAGTTTGATCAAATCCCTATCCATCATCAAAAAATTTAAGCCGGACGTGGTGGTCGGTGTCGGGGGATATGCCAGTGGGCCCATCTTATTCATTGCTTCACTACTGAAGGTGCCCACCTTGATACAGGAGCAAAACTCCTTTGCAGGCATTACAAACAGAATGCTTGGTAAGTGGGTTGATAAGATATGTGTAGCCCATGATAGTATGGACAGATTTTTCCCATCGGCCAAGACCATTGTATCAGGGAATCCTGTAAGAAGTGATATCCTTAATTTGAATGCCTCTAAGAAGGAGTGCTTTGCTCATTTTGACCTGGATGAGGAAAAGAAAACAATGCTGATAATTGGAGGGAGCCTGGGCGCTAAAACCATCAATGACAGCATAAATGGTGGCTTGAAGCAATTGATTGATGAGTCCATTCAGGTGATATGGCAAACCGGAGAATTTTATTATGATGATCTGCTTCCGGAAGCTATGAAATATGGTAAAGCTGTTAAGCTTACCAAGTTCATTACGAGGATGGATATGGCTTACAGCATAGCCGACATTGTGGTGTCCAGAGCAGGTGGTTTGGCCATATCAGAGTTATGTGCAGTGCGCAAACCATCGATATTGCTGCCTTCACCTAATGTGACCGAGGATCATCAAACCCAAAATGCGCTTTCATTGGTGGAGAAGGAGGCAGCGATCATGGTAAAGGATAACGAGGCGATGGACCATCTTGTACCCACAGCCATTCACCTGATCAATGACGAGGAAAAGCAGAGGAAGTTCTATGAGAATATTGGCATGTTGGCTGTATTGGATGCTCCCCAAATAATCGCTGATGAGGTATTGAAATTGGGATCAAGCAATTAACTAATTAATGATATTTAGAAAGGAGACATGAATATTGAAGAATTGAATAGTGCCTATTTCCTTGGTATCGGCGGCATTGGAATGAGTGCCCTGGCAATGCACTTGCAAAAATTGGGAGTTACTGTGAGTGGCTTTGACCGGACAGCAACAGATATCACGGATCAATTAATGGCATTGGGTATGGATATACACTTCGAAGAAGATATAAGTCGCCTCTCTAAGAGTGCCGAATTGGTTGTATACACTCCGGCAATTCCCGACAACAATATTGAGTTGTCATATTATCGTGAGAATGGTTACTTGGTAAAAAAGAGATCAGAGGTTTTGGAAGAGGTCACTAAAAATAGGTTCACCATTGCGATAGCGGGAAGTCACGGTAAGACAACAGTCTCAGCTATGATCGCACACATTTTAAAGGTTACAGGGTATGATTGCACCGCTTTTTTAGGTGGGGTGGCTACGAATTATAACACGAACTATTTACATAGTAACAGCAACACTGTAGTTGTTGAAGCAGATGAATTTGATAGGTCATTTCTCAAATTACAGCCAAGTATAGAAGTGATTACCGCCATTGATGCCGATCATCTGGACGTATACCAAACCGAAGAAGCATTGCAGGATGCTTTTTTAGAGTTTACCAAAAATCTGAGTTCTGACGGTAATATCATTGCACATATTGACCTGCCCAATATTGATTCTATCTCCGGAGAGCAGATGCAAACATATTCCCTTACTAAAAGTGAGGCTGATTATTCGGTGGCACAATTATCTTTAGCCGATGGATCCTATCATTTTGATGTAGCTACAGGAGCAGAAATACTTCCTGGATTTATTTTGAAGACCGGAGCTAAGCATAATGTTGAGAATGCTCTTGGAGCTATTGCTGTGGCCCGGTTGTTAGGAGTCGATGCTAAAGAGATAGCAAGGTCATTGGCATCTTTTGAAGGGGTAAAAAGAAGATTTGAAAGCATTTTGAATACAGGGGACACCATTTATATTGATGATTATGCACACCATCCAAAAGAGATCGAATCATTGATAAATTCTGTTCGAGACCTCTTTCCGAAAAAGGTAATAACTGCGGTTTTTCAGCCCCATTTATATTCAAGAACACAGGCACATAGTGATGCATTTGCTCAAAGCCTTGATCTTGCCGATCGGGTGATCCTTTTGGATATTTATCCGGCAAGAGAACAACCTATCAAAGGAGTAAACGCTGAGTTGATACTGGGAAAGATGAAGAATGGAAATAAGAAACACTGCCCATCAAATGAAGCATTATTTGATGAGCTTAGTAATAGTGATATAGAATTGCTATTGACAGTTGGGGCAGGAGATATTGATCAACTGGTGGAACCAATTAAAAATCTATTAATAAATAAGAAGAAATAATGGGACATTGATCCATTGAATTGCTTATGAAAAAGATAATTGCGATCGTCAAAAATTTGATCACTCCTTTACTATGGGTAATATTTGGGACAGCCTTATTCCTGCTGATCGGAGCTGCACGGGAGAACCAACATGCCGCTACATGCAAGTCGTTACAAATTGATATCCATGAAGCAGGGGTAAATTCATTTGTCAATGAAGAAGAGATCAAGGATATCCTCTTAAGTAAACGGGTGTCAGTGGTAGGGAAGTTATTGATGGAAGTTGACCTTCAACATATGGAGTTGGTCATTGAGGAGAATTCATTTGTCGAAAATGCTGAAATATATATTACCTCCTCATACGATATAATCATAGAAGTAGATCAGCGGGAACCCATACTCCGAGTTATCAACAAGAATGGTGTTAGTTACTATATTGACAAAAAAGGAGGTCAAATGCCTTTTTCATTTAAATTTACCGCCCGAGTTCCGGTAGCAACAGGAAATATAGATTGTAGCCAATGGGAAAACAGTTTGTGCAATGATCTTTACTTGCTGGGAAGCTACTTAGAAAAGGATGAATTTTGGAAAGCGCTAATTGAGCAGATCGTTGTCACAAGAAATGGAGAGTTTGAATTGATACCGCATATTGGAAATCATTCTATTATTCTTGGGAAGATGAATGGATTCGAAGGTAAATTGAAAAAACTGATGATATTCTATAACAAAGGGTTGAATAATGTGGGATGGTACAAATATAGAACCATTAATTTGAAATATAAGGGGCAGATTGTTTGTACAAAATATTAGTATTTAGAACTAGTTAGTTAATTGATATCAAAGGTGAATAACGATTTTTGCCAATCCCTTGCTTGTTGCCTGTCTGCCGTTTTATTTCGGCAGGCAGGCATATTTTTAGTGCCACATAGTAACCCATTACAGAGATATTTTGAAAACAGATTTAATACCAAGATATGGATACACCTGAGATTCTTGTCAGCTTAGATATTGGTACCACCAAGATCTGTGCTACGGTAGGCAGGAGAAATGAATTTGGGAAGATAGAGATCCTGGGTTATGGCAAAGCCGATTCTTCAGGTGTAATGAGAGGTGTTGTTGCCAATATTGATAAGACAGTCGAATCCATAAAAGCTGCTGTTGCCGAGGCAGAGAACAAATCAGGGTTTGAGATCAAGGAAGTATATGTTGGAATTGCTGGTCAGCACATTAAGAGCATTCAACATCGGGGTATTTTGGTGCGAGATAATGTAGAGGATGAGATCAAGCAAGATGATATAGATAAGCTTATTGAGGATATGTACAAATTGCCACGAGATCCTGGCGACAAGACCATTCACGTATTGCCCCAAGAATTTATCGTAGACAATGAGATGGGAATTAAAGATCCTATCGGAATGTTAGGCGTTCGGCTGGAGGCCAATTTTCATATAATTACAGGCCAAGTAATGGCTGCACAGAACATTTATAAGTGTGTGAAGAAAGCAGGCCTTGAAGTTGTAGATTTGATATTAGAACCTCTTGCCTCATCAGCGGCAGTTTTAGGTGCTGATGAAAAGGAAGCAGGGGTAGCCCTAGTGGACATTGGTGGAGGCACAACGGATATCGCTCTCTTTCAGGATGACATCATCAGACATACTGCAGCAATACCCTTTGGAGGGAATGTGATCACCGAGGACATCAAAGAAGGGTGCATGGTAATGAAAAATGAGGCTGAATCATTAAAGGTCTTATATGGCTCTGCTTTGGCTGATGAAACTCAGGATAATATGATCATATCTATTGCTGGCCTACGCGGTAAAGACCCAAAGGAGATCTCTGTAAAGAATCTGGCTCATATAATACAAGCACGGGTAGAAGAGATATTTGAACATGTTTACTTTGAAATTAAGAGTTCCGGATTTGAACGAAAGTTGATCGGAGGAATTGTACTAACGGGTGGGGGCGCTCAGCTAAAGCATGTTGTCCAATTGGTCGAATATGTTACAGGATTAAATGCCAGGGTTGGCTATCCAACAGAGCATCTGGCAAAAGGGACTGCTGAGGAGTTATCAAATCCAATGTACTCAACGGGTATCGGTCTGATCTTGAATGGGTATGGAGAGATCATTTCTGAAAGGGGTCGTCAGAAGACAGCAGGAATGAGCGAAGAGAGATCAGGAAAGGGATGGCTTGAATCCATATTTAAAAAAGGTAAAGAGTGGCTTGACGAAGAAGATGAGAATGATTTATAGGATCATATAATATAAAATTTAAATTATGCAATTTGATCTTCCTAAAGAACAATCCTCGATCATTAAAGTAATTGGTGTGGGTGGAGGCGGCGGACATGCCGTCAACCATATGTATAAGCAGGGGATAAGGAATGTAAACTTTGTCATTTGCAATACGGACTCACAAGATCTTGAGACAAGTCCTGTACCCAACAAAATCCAGCTTGGCCCTAATCTTACTGAAGGAAGAGGTGCAGGATCAAAGCCTGAAGTTGGTATGAAGGCAACAGAGGAGTCCCTTGAGGATATTAAGACTGTTTTGGGTGCGAATACAAAAATGGTGTTTGTAACAGCAGGTATGGGGGGGGGCACCGGTACTGGTGGAGCTCCGGTTATTGCAAAGTTGGCAAGAGATATGGATATCCTCACTGTAGGTATTGTAACTACTCCATTTGCTTTTGAAGGCCCACAGAGGAACGCGGTAGCTATGAAAGGGATAGAGGCGATGAAAGAGCATGTTGATACGTTTTTGGTGATCTCTAACGATAAGCTTAGAGAGATGTATGGAGACCTGGACTATTCAGTTGCATTTGGAAGGGCTGATGATATACTTACTACAGCAGCAAAGAGTATTGCTGAGATCATCACTGTTCCTGGATATGTGAATGTGGATTTTGAAGATGTGAATACAGTGATGCGAGAAAGTGGCGCTGCGATCATGGGCTCAGGAGTTGCTGAAGGGGAAGAACGTGCCTTACATGCAGTGGAAGCTGCATTGAACTCCCCACTTTTAAATGACAGCGATATTAAAGGAGCAAGAAATATTTTATTGAATATTAATTCAGGGACCAAAGAGGTGAAGCTTGATGAGGTAACCGAAATTACCGATTACATCAGAAATGCGGCCGGTCGAGATACTAATTTGATATTTGGCAATTGTGATAATGAATTACTCAATGAAAAGCTAAGCGTCACAGTGATCGCTACCGGCTTTGAGGGGGACCAACACAAAAGGTTAGACAAGTCGCAGAAAGTAGTTGTTAATTTGGGTGATGAAGTGCCTGATACCTCTGAAGGTGTAACGGAAACTCCCAATGAGGAAGTAGAAGTTCCACAAGAGAACATTGAAAAGGAATCCCCCATTAAAGAGCGCAAACAGGTAACTATTGAGTTTGACCTGAATGAAGAAAATGAGGATAATGTTGATAAGCATGCCCCCATGGAGTTAAAGGAGATATCGCCATCAAATGTTGAACAGGATAAAGAGGATAATACTGATGACAACGAAATTGATGGAGAGGATAATGCGGAAAAACGAAAAGCTAAATTACGTGAGATAAGCATGAAGCTAAGCCCTAATGCTGTGAATGAGATGGAAAAGAAACCCGCTTATTTAAGACGGAAAGTACCATTGGAAGATCAACCCCATTCTTCAGAATCCAATGTGTCAAAGTATACACTGGACACTAATGAGGAGGAAGAAGAACAAAAGCCGAAACTAAAAGAGAACAATTCATTTTTACATGATAATGTGGATTGATCTCGACTATAAGATGTTTAAGATCCTTTATTTATGATATTAGGATTCTGGTAATTGCAAAAAAAAACCCTCCGCGAATGCTGAGGGTTTTTTTATAAACCATTACTATTACATCATTCCGCCAGGCATTCCGCCACCAGGTGGCATCATCGGTGCTTTTTCTTCTTCAGGTTTTTCTGCTATAACACATTCTGTGGTCAATAACATACTTCCAATAGAAGCTGCATTCTCTAATGCTACACGTGTGACTTTCGCAGGATCAATAACGCCTGCTTTGAATAAACTCTCGAAAGTTTCTGTTCTGGCATTAAATCCAAAGTCGTCTTTGCTTTCTTTCACCTTTTGAATGACAACTGAACCTTCAACACCTGCATTTTCCGCAATTTGCCTTAAAGGTTCTTCCAGAGCTCTTTTTACGATCTCAATGCCTGATTTCTGATCAGCATTCTCTGAGGTAACATTCTTTAACGAATCCAATGCACGTATATATGCAATTCCTCCGCCTGCAATGATACCTTCTTCAACTGCTGCTCTTGTTGCATTTAATGCATCGTCAACTCTGTCTTTCTTTTCTTTCATTTCAACTTCAGTTGCTGCACCAATATATAATACGGCAACACCACCTGATAATTTCGCTAACCTTTCCTGAAGTTTTTCTTTATCATAATCAGAAGAAGTTGCTTCAATTTGAGCTTTGATCTGATTCACTCTAGCAGTAATTTCTCCTTTCTTACCTGCCCCATTCACAATAGTAGTATTGTCTTTGTCAATAACTACCTTCTCGCAAGTTCCTAATGAATCTAACTCAGCATTTTCTAACTTATGTCCTCTTTCCTCAGAAATAACTGTTCCGCCGGTTAATACGGCAAGATCTTCAAGCATCTCTTTTCTTCTGTCACCAAAGCCAGGAGCTTTCACAGCCGCTATCTTTAATGTACCTCTTAACTTGTTGACAACTAATGTTGCTAATGCCTCTCCATCAATATCTTCTGCAATGATCAATAATGGATTACCACCCTGAGCATTTTTCTCGAGCAATGGCAGTAGATCCTTCATGTTAGAGATCTTCTTATCATGAATAAGGATATGTGGATTTTCAAGTTCAGTTTCCATCTTTTCAGCATTGGTTACGAAGTAAGGGGAGAGGTAACCTCTGTCAAACTGCATACCTTCAACAACGTCAACATAAGTATCAGTACTCTTTGCTTCTTCAACAGTAATCACACCTTCTTTACCCACTTTCTCCATAGCTTCAGCGATCAAACCTCCGATCTTTTCATCGTTGTTGGCCGAAACAGATGCGACTTGCTTGATCTTCTCATGATCATTTCCAACTTTTTTGGATGTCTTGCCTAAGTAACCAACTATACTTTCAACAGCATTGTCAATTCCTCTCTTAAGATCCATTGGATTTGCGCCGGCAGCTACATTTTTCATACCGGAAGTAATAATTGACTGAGCAAGAACAGTGGCTGTAGTGGTTCCATCACCAGCTACATCACTTGTTTTGGATGCAGCCTCTTTTGCCATTTGAGCACCCATGTTTTCCATAGGGTCTTCCAACTCAACTTCTTTAGCTACAGTTACACCATCTTTAGTAACTGTTGGTGCACCAAATTTCTTATCGATGATCACATTACGTCCCTTAGGTCCTAATGTGACTTTAACTGCATTGGCAAGTGCATCAACACCTTTTTTCAGCTTGTCTCTTGCCTCAGCATCAAAATTTATTAGCTTTGTCATAATCTATTTATTTTATTTTTTTATTATAAGATTGCAAAAATATCTGATTCACGCATAATGAGATAGTCTGCTCCATCAATTGTGATCTCTGTGCCTGAATACTTTCCGTAAAGCACATTGTCTCCTGATTTAACAGTCATTGGTTCGTCTTTTTTACCTTTTCCAACTGCGATTACTTTGCCCTTTTGTGGCTTCTCTTTAGCAGTATCAGGAATGATGATACCACCGGCAGATTTTTCTTCAGCGTCACTAGGTGCAAGTAATACTCTGTCACCAAGAGGTTGAATATTTAGCTTTGCCATAGATCAATAGTTTTTAGTTATTAAAATAATTTGAGAGTGCAAAGATAATATCATTTTCCGTGCCAAAAAAGAATTACTGACAATATTTCTGGTTTTTGAAAGAGAGCTGGCAGATAAGTATCGAAATCATGACAAGTTAACAGTATAAAGGTTTAGAGGTCAATTGAAATTTTTGAAATTGACAGCCCTTTTCTAGTGTCATTTGATAGATGAAAACAACATTTATAGCTGTAAAACGTAGAATAATAGGAAACACCTACAACTATGGGAAAATTAAGTAGTGATTGGGTAACTGAGAAGCCCATTGACTTTGAGTATAAAAAGTACATTCTACTGGCCTATTTGCAGAAAGCAGGAAAGAATTTTAAGAAGAAAAAGTTGTATCCCTTTTTGTCAGACCTGATCTTTCATTATAATAACCTCATTCTCATCAAGAGTAATAAAAAGAAAGCGGTTAAGGAGTTTCCAAAGAAGGTAAGCCAACTTGATTTTGCAAAATTCAAGGTCCTATACGAGAGCCTTATAAATGACCCCGCTTACATGCAGGAAGTTGAGCAAATATTGGATTTTGCTATTCCGGTTGTCAATGAACAATTGGAAAATGGAAAGGGGTTGTATGAGTTTATTGAGGATAAGATCGATATATTTCCTGTAGGCGTTGTGCCACTAAACGCCGAAAATGGTTATATGCTTATAAGAGATGGAAAGGAAACAAATACTAAAGTATATCAATATTGTATTACCATCTTTGAGAATGCAAATGAGCGGTTTCGTGGCATCAAAACTGAATATATTGCTTCCTATAAGAAGAGTTACTATAATACCTTTGAGCAGATCAAATTGGATTTACTGCGTCAAAGCAAAATAGTGCAACACCCTGCTACTTATGCCATTGATAGTAAAATGGAGGTCCCATTAAATGAAACACTCCTCCCAATAGCGAAAAGATCGCTAGTCAAATTAACCAGAAAATATTCAGCTTAATACCCTTTACTCAGGTGTTGGCAGGTCTTCAAATTCAAGAACCGGTTTTTCTTCCTGAACAGGCTGAGGTGCCTGTATTGGCTGTTCCTGATAGGTTTCCGTCGTTCCCGAACTATTTTTCAATGAGGACTCAGAACTAACACCTCCTTTAGGAACAAAGAAGTTGGTTAGTAAACTGAGGGCCAGTAAAACGATTACCAGCGTCCAGGTCGCTTTTTCAAGGAAATCAGTTGTTCTCTTTACACCCAAAATTGCATTTGAAACTCCTCCGAATGTGGCTCCCAGACCTCCTCCCTTTGGATTTTGGATCAGCACAACAAGGATAATGAGTGCACAGCAGATTATGATCAATACGGTCAATAAATTGTAAAATACTCCTCCCATGATTTCTATTTCTTTATTTCCTCAATTTTTTTTGCAAAGTAACTACTTTTTTTGGGAAACTTCAAGCTTAATTGTTCAAATATCTCAATGGCTTTGCTCAAATTGCCTTGTATGAGATGGATCTCAGCAAGGGTCTCAGATATTAACTCTTTATCTTCTTCAAGGCTTTTTCCGGCAATATGTTCCAAATATTTGGGATCATCATCAGTTTTGGGTCGGTCACTTTCGCGTTGTTCCATAAATTCCTGGATGAGCTGGATATTCTCTTCGTCCCTTGCTATAGTAAATGCTTCTTCCTTTTCGAAGGGGTCCTCAACCGGGTGAGCACTTTGAGACATTTTATAAAAGGTTAACCATTCTGTGAAGGAACGGACCTCGAAAGTTTCGATCCCGGGTTGTGGCTTTTTCTCTTTTTTACTTTTAGCAACTACCGGCTGCTTCTCTTTTTTGACCTTCTTTTCGATTACTGGCTCCTCAGATGGATCAGTTATTGGCTGCTTTTTAGGAGTTGCTTTCACTGAAGGAGCTTTGACTGTCTTTGGTTCCTCACGAGCAGGTGCTTCTTTTTTTTGTTTTACTTCAGGAAGTTCTTTTGGCTGTGGCTCAGCAATATCTATAGATGCAGTCTCAGGGTGCATCAGATAGTATAAGTTCTTCCGGTCACCGGCATAAGCGGCAGCTTTTCTCAGTTGATTTTCAAATTCAGGGTTGTCTTCTAGCTGGTATTTTTTTGTGAGTAGCAATTGTACCGTTTGAAAATAAGGGTATTGATTTAACAATTTCTTGATGTCATTACTGCTGAATTTATCTAATTGATGAATATCTTTCAACAATGCTGCAAGAGCCGGAGTGTCAATATTTTTGTTTTCGTTTACCAATTTTCAACTGCTTTTCTGAAGATCTCATCAACGATCTGTTCGTTTATTGAGGTTATAACTTGATCTTGTGCTTGATTCAAATCGCTAGTACCAGCATCATAACTATCAAATTTGGCGAGGGAAACTTTCCAATTCTCTTTACTGTCCTGGCGATTCGTAAAATCTACAGTAACATGGATCGTTATTCTCGTTTTCGCTGTGGTCTCGTTCCCGGTAGGGGCCACACCCTTTACTACATAGTTTGATATCTTCCCGTTGATCTCAAGGTCCCCATTCGCATCTACAAGCAGTAAATTGGTTTCTGAAAGGAATTTATCCTTTAACATCTCTGTTAGAGATTGACTTAACGTTGGTACCACAAAACTGGCATGGTTTGGGAAGTAATTGATCGTTATCGTCTTTATGTCAGGTGAAATAGAGGCTCCAGAAAAGGAGTACCACCCACACGAATAGACAACAGCTGTTATCAGTAAAAGAGATAGATAATATTTTATTGATCTGCTAAACATTAATATCATATTCTTTGATCTTCCGGTAGAGGGTCCGTTCCGAAATCCCTAAGTCCAGTGCTGCATATTTTCGTTTGGATTTATGTCTCTTCAATGCTTTTATTATAAGTTCTTTTTCTTTGTCTGCAATAGAAAGTGGTTCATCAGCTTCTTCATAATTAACATTATGCTTCTCTTCAATGATGATCGGTTTTTCTTTGTCAAAATTAATTAATTCATCGGATGTTTCATCTTTTATTAGAGTAGTGGCCGGACTGGTTCGTTTTTCAGTAGGGGAACTTAGCAGTTCACCTACTACCTTTTTAAGCTCACTGATGTCACTTTTCATATCAAATAGCACTTTATACATCAATTCCCGCTCAGAGTAACTCCCTTTGTCACCAAGATCAGCATTGGCCAGAACTGGCAGATTGGATCTTTCTGCATCAGGTATGAATCGAAGAAATTCATCTTTTGTGAGCAAATTATCACTTGATAGAATAGATATTTGTTCTGCTATATTTTTTAACTCTCGAATGTTGCCATACCATTTATGATTGATAAGAAGTTCTTTCGCTTCTTCATCTATCTGTACAGGTTCTTTCTTGTATTTTTCAGCAGTATCATTACAAAATTTTCTAAAGAGCATATAAATATCATCTTGCCTTTCTCTTAATGGAGGCATTATTATTGGTACCGTATTGATCCGGTAAAATAGATCTTCCCTGAATTTCCCTTGCCTTGCCAACTCTAATAGATCAACATTTGTAGCAGCAATGATCCTCACATCTGTTTGTTGCACTTTGGAGGACCCTACTTTAATAAATTCACCACTCTCTAATATCCGTAATAATCGAGATTGAGTACCTAAGGGCATTTCACTGATCTCATCCAAAAAGATCGTCCCGGTGTTCACAGTTTCAAAATACCCCTTCCGGGCTTCGTGAGCATCTGTAAAAGCTCCCTTTTCATGGCCGAAAAGTTCTGAATCTATTGTGCCTTCAGGTATGGCACCACAATTAATAGCTATTGAGGAGTTGTGTTTCCGTGGGCTGAGAAAATGGATCACCTGTGAGATGATCTCCTTTCCCACACCACTTTCTCCAGCTATCAAAACAGAAAGATTGGTGGGCGCTACCTGGATAGCCCGATTTAAAGCATAATTCAAACCGGGTGAATTTCCGATAATATCAAACCGACGTTTTATTGATTGAAGATCCATAAATATTATTTATCAGTTACTTTTCCAATTAATGTTGCAGGGGTGCAATCCGTTACAAGCACATTGACATAATCTCCTACACTATGTTCTCCTTTCGGAAATACCACCACCTTGTTTTGGTCATTCCTGCCGGAAAGATCATCATCTGATCTTTTGGATAGCCCTTCTACCAACACTTTGTGAACTTTCCCAATGTCTGCTTCATTACTTTTCAAAGCGTGGATTCGCTGAAGGTCTATTACCTCATTCAATCTTTTCTGCTTTTCTTCCAGCGGCACATTGTCTTTGAGATTTCTGGCAGCCGGGGTACCTGGCCTTTCAGAATACATGAACATGTATGCCATGCTAAACCTGATCTTTTCCATTATGTCCAATGTCTTCAAATGATCCTCCTCTGTTTCATCGCAAAATCCGGTAATTATATCTGTCGAGACAGCACAATCAGGGACTATTGATGAAATATTGTCAATGATCTCCAAATATTGCTGGCTGGTATATGTTCGCTTCATCCCCTGTAGCACAGGATCAGATCCTGATTGAATCGGTAGATGGATGTAATTGCAAATATTTTCATATTTAGCCATTGTATGCAGTACATCGATACTGATATCCTTAGGGTGCGAAGTAGAAAATCGAACTCTCAGTTCGGGAGAAATTTGTGCCACCATTTCCAGTAATTGCGGAAAGTTCATCGATCCTTCCTTCTTATCTTTTGGCTCCCACAAGTAGGAGTTCACATTTTGACCCAGTAGGGTAACTTCTTTGTACCCCTTCTTGACCAATGTAGCAGCCTCATTAGCTATAGACTTTGGATCCCTGCTTCTTTCCCGGCCTCTGGTGAAAGGTACCACACAGTAGGAACACATGTTATTGCAACCTCTCATGATGGACAGGAAAGCGGTCACTCCATTATCTCCCAACCTCACAGGGCTGATATCGGCATAGGTCTCCTCCAGGGAAAGCACCACGTTCACTGCTTTTTGTCCTGAGTCTGCCTGGGCGATCAATTGGGGTAGTTTTCGGTAGGCATCAGGTCCGATGACCATATCTACAAGTAAATGGTCTTCAAGTAATTGCTGCTTTTCCCTTTCGGCCATACAACCTATGATCCCTATTAGCGTTCCTGGCTGCTTTTTTTTAATGAAATTGATCTCTTGTAACCGATTTTTGACTTTTTGTTCAGCATTATCCCTTATCGAGCAAGTATTCAACAGTATAAGGTCAGCATTCCTATACGTTTCCACCCTTCTAAATCCTTCCTCCTCCAATATGGAGGCTACAATCTCGCTGTCGCTAAAATTCATTTGACACCCATAGCTTTCTATATAGTAACCTCTATTTGTAGATATGGAGTGGTCTTCAGTCGCGGAAACTAATTCCTGTATATTTTCTCTATCAAATGCCATTATTGCTTGTTTCTATATACAAAAATAAGAAATTTTGAAGAAAAATGACAATTTGTCAGGTTTTTAGAGGTAATTGGTGAGAAGAGGTAACTATTATATACAGGGCCGATTTCTGAATAAATTATGTTAATATGCAGGAATTCCTTATTTTTAATTTTATAAAGTTGTAAAATTATAACCATGAAAAAGTTATCACTAATAATTGTATCCCTACTTCTTTTACAAATACATGTTGGCTTTACTCAAATTACTATTCTGCAGAGCGATGTGGCAACTGTTGGAGATACCGTATTTAATGCGATAGACACCCTTAACGTTGATAGTATATTGCCGGGAAGTCCCGGAGCTAATGTGTCCTGGGATTTTTCAGCCTTAAGTAATGATAGGCAGGACACATTGATCTTCTTAGATCCGAATACAACACCCTATTTCGATAGTTTTCCATCGGCCAATATCGCTTTTTCTGAAGGAGATAGTGGATTCATATATATGCTTTCTGCTCCTTCCTCTTTTTCAATTTTAGGAGTAGCCGGCTCTATGAATGGAACAGTCGCTGCTATGGCATTCAGCCCTCCAGATAAATTGATTGAATTCCCTTCCACTTATTTAACATCATTTACCAGTGTTTCATCAGCGAATGACCAAGTTTATGTGGGAGATACATTATACCCAGGACCACCGGTTGTGGTTATTCTGGATTCCATGCGTATTCAAAATACTACCACAAAATATGATACTATGGATGGCTGGGGAACGGTAATTACGCCAATGGGTTCATATCAGGCACTCAGGCAAAAGACAGTGGAAATGACTTACGAATTGATTGAAGGGCATCTCTCTAACCCTTTTCCACCTTTCAGCGCCGGATGGAATACCTATTCTTCTTCTAATGATACAACAGTGAGTTACAAATGGTATGGGAATGATCTTGGATTTGTAATTGTGGAGTTAAGCATGGATAGCACAGGGACCACTTCTGCAGTAAGCTACAACCTGAAAGCACCTCCCTCTGGGATTCCGGGTAAGGATATCGCAAAGGTAAGTGTGATTGCCTATCCCAACCCTGTGAGTGATCGATTGACGTTGGCTATAGATGGATCTATTCCGGAAGGAAGCTATATTGAGATCATAAATTACCTAGGGCAAATAGTGCTTTATGAACAAATTAAAAGCGATTTATCAGTAAAGCTAAATGTACATGGTATTCGTACCGGGATATATCTTTATAATTTCAAAACCGCGAAAGGTGCGTTGCTGCAAACAGGGAAATTTGCCGTTGTTAAATAAGATCGAAAAATAGGTATTTTTTGTAAGGCCGTACCTTCTTGAGAGCCATAAATCTTAATATTTAGTCGTAATCGTGTATTCTTTACCTAAAGTCCTTACTACTTCTGTGATAAGATCCACCCAAAAAGGAGAAAGCCATGGAGGTGTCTATCTCGTTGATCTGCAGGCTGAAACCTATAACCAATTGGTTGACTGGAATTCCATCGCTATTGATTGGGAAGGTAGAGGAGGAGACAGAGGATTAAGGGGCATCGCTTTTTATAAAGATTATATTTTCATTGCAGCAAGTGATGAGGTCTTTGTTTTCGATCAGCAATTCCAGAGGATCGATAGTTTTCAAAATAGATACCTGAAACATTGCCATGAAATAACTATCGATGGGGATAAATTGTATTGCACTTCAACGGGCTTTGATGCGATACTTGTATTTGACCTTCTTAAGAATAAGTTTACCGCCGGGTACCATATTACGAAAGGAGCGCCCGGATTTTTTTATAATTTATTTCATTC
>CAZNGA010000065.1:0-18453 GCA_964572485.1 uncultured Chitinophagales bacterium | reverse complement strand
AGGCTGCCAAAGAAGAGGCTACCGCAAAGAAAAAAGCCGAGAATGAGGCTGCAGCCAAGAAGGAAGCCAAAGAGAAAGCCGCCAAAGAAAAAGCTGCCGCTAAAGAGAAGGCTGCCAAAGAAGAGGCTACCGCAAAGAAAAAAGCCGAGAATGAGGCTGCAGCTAAGAAAGCTGAAAAGGAAAAAGAAAAAGCTGCTAGTGGTGAACCTGCTGGTGCAACCGCTTAAAGCAACCGGTGACAAGAAAAGTAAGGCTAGTCATATAACTAGCCTTATTTTTTACCTGGGGGCTTTAAGTGAGGGTTAAATAGAAGCCCTCGGGCATGGAGGGCGACTGATTACATCGCCCTCCATTTTTTTTACCCATTACCATTTATTCATAATGGCTTATCGTTTAAATGGAACTAAATCTGGCGTTATTGTTTTAACAGGGCGTTGAGGCGCTTGGCTCTTTCTAAATTTTAGAATATTTTTGGGTTGATTCTTATAGGCGCTTGTATGCAGCCATTCTCTATCTGCCTTAGAAAGCTCGAATGGCTTCGGTTTAACATATTGCTTTATCCCAAGCCTCTTGGTTATACTTGCACCCAAAGATTCCATACCTTCAATAGTGTGACGTACAGCTGTTCCAAAAAATGATTCATTCATATATTGAGCGAGCTTTTCCATCTGATCATCACTGAGACTTCCAAGATCATTTTCACTTGCTAACTTTGCAAACTCATCTTTAAAAGCCTCAATGTATGCTTCTTTTATCATTGATTCTTTATTCATCATTATCCCTTTATCTGTTTGATAATCTATTTCTTATGCCATAAGCTATCAATGGTGCAGCTGCCGCAGCCCCATATGATCCGGCTGTTAATAATGATGCTCTCAAACCACCAGCTTTTCCGGATAGTAAAGCTTTTCTCCAACCACCTGCTCCGCCGCCGTGGGTTTTGGCTAATCCACGCCAACCCCTGACAGTCGCCAAACCCTCTTCCGCCAACACTCCGGTAGGTATAACTGACGACGCCATAGCTATATTTCTTGCTTTATCTTTATCTTTAGCAAATGCCGTACCTACAGCACCAAATAGTGAACTTGCAGGAGAAAACCTTCTTATAAACATGTACGGCTTTTTAACCCATCCTTTAATATTTTTAGAATGACCAAGCTCATGGGATAATATACCCATCTCGAAAGGTGTTAATTTTTTATTTTTTGCCCATAAGTGTACACCGTATTTCTCATCAAATCCTATACCTTTTGGTGTAAAACTTCCACCACCACCCCTTACTGATTCAGGTGTTCTTAAAAAGATATTTTGTTTTGTTCCCATCGCTTTTTGTAATCTATCTGTTTGTACATTTCTGATTTTTTTTTGATCAGTTCTCATCTTACCAGAGCTTGCCCTTTGGAGTGCCTTTACAAACGCGGGTATAGTAGTGGCAACTTGTGGAGATAATGCCCCAATTACTGAATTAACACCAACATCAGTAGAAGGCTCTTGATGCTGGGCGATTTTCTCCAGTTCATCATCGAATGCTGAGTTATACGCTTCTTCGAGCAATGCTTTCTTATCCATGTCACTATCCTTATATTTTGCTGCTAAAGTTTTTGCACTCCACATCTTCTCAGGTAACTTCTTCTCAATACGAACACTAAGTAATTTACGATCTTTATTAAATATAGGTTGACCAAGTTCATCAGTGCCAAGAGATTTAACCTTGACGTGTTTGTTTTTATATCTCCCAGTGAGGAGAATATCACCTATATTAATATCGAGTTTCATTTTTATTTTATTTGACTTTGTACAAGTTCTATTTTTTCTAATTCTCTTGCAACATTAGTTTTTTTATTCTGCAAAGCTCTCGATGCGGCTGAACCTCTTTTTGATTTCAACATATCCAATTCAATTTTCGCACCCTCTCTAGTCATCTTTTTCAAACCCATTGCCAGAGTTCCTTTTAGCCCAAGTTTTTTAGATGCAGCTAAACCAGCTCTTTGAAGTAATTCTTTTGATAATGCTGTTTTCTCCAGCTCGTCATTGAATGCTGAGTCATACGCTTCTTTAAGTAATGCTTGTTTATTCATTTTATTTTTTCTCTTCAGAAAGAGCCCCAAGTAGCGCTCCAATAGCAGCGGCCGCTATACCACCTTTTAAAGTGGGGTTCATTAATTTTTTTCGACTAAGACCCTTCATCATTTTTACTATTCTTGGATTCGTCATTTTAGAAAGCGGGTTCTTTTTTAAATATTGGCGGTTAACAATACCAGTCGCTAATCCACCAGCCCCTCCCACCGCAGCTCCTGCGGCACCATAAGTTAAAGATTTTTTCTTTCCTGATATCTTCTCCAGCTCGTCATTGAATGCTGAGTTATATGTTTCTTCAAGAAATGCTTTCTTATCCATGCTACCTATCCCAGGATATTTGTTATGAACTTTACGTCTTACTGTAGCTTGTTCTTCTGGTGTGCCATGTTTAGCAACCATAGATAAGGCAGCCCTGGCATGAACCCTATCATGTATTGGATAACGCTCACCAGGAAGCGCAAAATTTTTCTCTTTGATCATATCACGACCATGCGCTGTTAATACATTAGATAATTTATTCATTTTTTCTCTCCTTTAGTCAAGAATAAAAATCTCTTTACCAAGCTTAGAAAGATATGGATCATTTAAAATCTCTTCAATTGGAATTGATTTCATTGGTTTTTCTTTTCCAATTCTTAATTCAAGGTATCCCAATTGAATAGTTAATCCGTGCCACCAATTGTTTTCATAAAACACCTTATACTTTGGTGCAATAAGTTTTTTATCATGTTTTTTAAACCAAAAATTTACCATGTATATTCTCCGGTTATATAGGCCGGCAACGGGTGGCCCTTCTTAGGATCAATCGTGCTCTTCCATCCCATTGTAGTTCCTTCTTCAAGGACTTTCTTTATCCTGTTGTGAGCAAGCCTGGAGATCCAATCCTCTGATGTCTGGGCCTTAGCTTGTATCCCTGTAGGTGTAAGGAATGGCTCATGCTTGATGCGATCTTTATATACCTTAACTCGATTCACCCCTGTCTTTGATAAATTATTAATAGTAGTTTTCGTTATCTTCGAACCCTTATTATATCCACCATAGTTACCAGCCAGGTGATCACCCTCAGTCTTATCTATATCTTCTTCCTTGAGATTATTCTCATTATAATTGTTAACAGTAGAAAGCTGAGCAACATCACCAGAGACAAAGTTCGGACTAGAACCCGGATGCATAATGCGAGTAGTATTAGTGATACCGCGAACAATAGTTTCAATATCCCGTTTATCCAATTTACCATCATTAATATCGCTGATTTCATTTACAAGGAACCTCTGTGTTGTGGGCATGCCTGTATATTTAAGCATATCATGAGCGCTTGGAGTGCCGCTGGATAGCTTAGCGCCTGATTTTACTTTGTCTCCTCTTTTAACAAGAACATCATTATTTGGATCGATGTACCTCGTCTCTTGCTTATCCCCTCGTTCGAGAATGACATCGTGTCCTCCAATTGGTGATTTCGTAATTGATTTAACGGTACCGTCCATGCTCGCCAAAGTAGCCTTGTCGGGCAGGTTCTTTGTAAACCGTAACGTTCTATCAAGACGATCAAATACCGTGCCACTGCTCTTACCTTTCTTTAAAGCTCCTCCAGTATGGAATGCCTTCATTGCCAGATTCAGTGATGGCTCAGTTAAAGTATGTGCGGATATTATCCCAATATTATCTCCGACATTATGTCTTTTACCTTCATAGTCGGCTCCATACGAGTAACTTGAGAACCCGTCCCCTGGTGACGGATCTGTTAATGGCGATTGAATAAAAATAGATTTAATCTTATTCTTAACTAACTTATTAACAACATCGCTGTCAACCAATTCATTTCTTTTAGCTATTATCTTACCAGTATTTGTTTTGGCATCCTGAGCCATATACCGGTTTGTGATACCCTTCTTATCAGTAAGTTTATATTCCAGCCCAGTCTTATCAACCGGATCATCGGCATAGATTCTAGTATCATAGATCGAATTCATTAAATCTTTAGTCAACCATCCAGGCTTGAATGATGACACGGATTTCTTAATATTTCCACCACGAGCTCCATGAGCGGCAGCCCAGTAGTCAAATGTATCCAATCCTTCTGAGTATGATTTCTTAATAGGAATAGGTATAGGTTTATCATTAGCGTCAGTAACGATTCCAGGCATTAGATTAATAGCTGATACATTTTCAACACCTTTACTGCCCCCTGACCGCATACCGATACCAAGCATGGTATTTTCACCATGTTTCTTCTCTAGCTTATTCTGGGCTTTCATTGTGGCATTGTAATATGCCGATACCAATTTATCTTCTTGTTTAGATCCTTTTAACTTGCCAGACGCTTCGCGAAGTATAGAATCACGAATATCAGTATCAGATAAGGTATCAGATACCCCCAGCGTGAATCCATATTTCGTTGAATAGTTATTTCCCACATCCTTAATCTTATCCGCCAGACCGAGAGAAATTTTCCCATTATGATTTTTTGTGACATCTCTGATCCAGCTTTCGACATTTTTGAAATTAAGTTCAATGTCCCATCTTCTAGAATCTTCAGGGACCACTGAATTAATTTCATGCATTCCAAAAGGAGCACGTTTCCCATTGATCTCAACCGTGTCAGCATAAGTAATATTATTGTTTTTAAAAGAGTATCGAGCTTCATCTAAATCCTTAAATTTAAGTTTAGTATCCTTGCCACCCTTGCCTTTTGAAACTAGCCAACTACCAACCACCATGTCAACTTCCGGAACATTAAGAACTGAATCATATCCAGTCTTAAGCATACTGGCAGAAGGGAGCATCTTCTCAGCTTCAGCCATAGCTTTGTTAGAAATTGGATTAAAAATTTGAAATGTATCCTGAACTATAATCCCATTATCAAGCATGAATGTATATGGGCCTGGTGCTGTAATGTCATACATATCAATACGTTCTTTATTAAGTGTAACCTTTTTAGCATACACCCATGTAACATCTTCATTAGCGACTATCTGTTTCCATCTCTCCGGAAGCTTTTGATCGACATCTAATTCAATAAGACGTTTTGCTGATTGTCTTGATAATCTCCATCCAGTTCTTTTTGAGTCATTGATATTTCTATAAACATCTATATTTTTTATATGATGAACAAATTCTTTTGATATTACAAAAAGATCCGGGCTGAATGGTACTATATCCTGCCTAGCTGATACTGAACTATCTTTGATTGACTCTGAACAAAACTCCTCAAAAGCTTTTTTCTTTTCTTCATGTAACAGTCTTATGTTTTTTCCATGAACTGTATTCGTAGATATCACAGTTCTACGTTCAAGTCCATTTTCAGATTTATTTCCAATAGTTATTGAGGCTGATATTCCAAGCGATCTACATAACGATACGATTTGATCTGTTAATATTTCTGATATAGATGAGTATTGAATATTAAACTGTCTCCCTTTTTTCTTTTTTAACCAACCAACAGATCCATCAGTATCAAGAAGGCCTGACAAAAGTCCTAACCGAAATTCTTCTGGAGATGCCATATAAAATGAGGGAAGATGTTTATTTGCAGCGCCTTTACCTATTAGTTTTCCAATATTATGATAAAGAATTTTAGATGATACTGTATATTTTTTACTAAAACATTCATACCCTTTAAATTTATGTTGTGAATCTTTTATATATAATTTTGCTGGTTTTTCTAAAATTGAATTAACAACTTCATGAAATTTATTTCCAACAGAATCTTCAACCGAAGCAATACAAAGTTGATGATCTCCTGACACCCACCCATCTCCAATCATAGATCCAATAAACCAACCAAAATCATAATCCAACTTAACTTGTTCTTTACATTTGTTTGTTTTTTTTGTTTGTGAATCATTATTATCAATCTTTATTGATGAAATGGATTCATCAATCTTAATATTTCTAACTTTAGGTATTAGTAGCCCATTTTTTAAATCTTCCGGTGTGACCTTCTCTATTTCCCAATTTGAAATATTTATAGCTACAGCGCTTTGGTCTGAAGATAAAAGCATTGAATCTCCAGAAGATGTTTCGATTGTATAATTAACCAAGTTTTTATGTATGCTGAATTTTTCAACATCGATTTTTTTAAATTCGTGAGTAATATTATCTATTGTAAATATCTTTATTCCATCAGGAACGTCATAATCCTCATTTCCATTTTTCTTGTTAACTTCCTTAGATTCTTCGATTCTTGGGAATTGACTTATATTATGATGAATCGCAATTTCATCATCTGATAAAGTTATAATTTTAAATATACCAGGCATCCTAACCTCCATTTGTTTTAACCTGTCTATATTATAACTAAAATCAGTAGAAGAATCAAGACCTAAGTCACCAAAAAACACTGTCTTTTTATCTTTTACCACAACTTTATATAAGTCACTGATTTTTATAACACTTATGATTGAAGAAACGCTGCAGTCCCCGTCGAAATCTCCACCGAAGTTCTTATGTACCACAACAGCCGGGACCTCAACAGACTTACCATCTGTTAATTGCGGCTTGAATGCGGTCATGTTCCATCGATGTAATGTAGGTGCTCTATTAGCTATAACCAGGCGTTCATCAGATACAACCTGTAATGCTCTTTCGTATACTTTCGTTTTATCTTTAATCTGTTTCTGAGCTTCTAATGGTGGGTATCCCCAGCTAACCAGCTTCTTCATTATAAAAGGCTGAAAAATCTGTGTTGCCATCTCCTTGGGGACACCTATCTGATCGCCACCTAGATCAGGATTTAATATAATAGTTGAACGACCAACAAGATCCTGTCGTCTTTCCAACACTTTGTCCTGGAAGAAGCCTTCCTTCGTCTGCTTCTTACCACCGTCTATCTGACTGATGAAACCCTTCTTGTCACGAACTCTATGGAGATAAGATGTCGGTTCACGCAATCCGGATACAGCCCTTACATCGTTATATAATTGCCCCCTACTTTCAGCTAACTGAATATTCCTGACATCATCATCAGGGACAACCGCTTTCAGATCTTTATCCAATGACTTTAACGCGTCAGCAGAATAGGCGGTCTGTTGATACAAGTCATTGATGTCTGACATAATTACCGTACCTTCTGTTCCCATAGAGAACATAGGCCGATACTTGGATGGAGTAACTAGCACATTCTCGATCATGTAATCCGTAGGCTTCATCTTATTCTCTTTAAGAGACTTTAGATTCCTGATCTTCCTGTGCATCTTATTAAGCTCAGTTGGATTTGACGTTTTACTAGCCACTTCCTCTGCCTGTTTAAGATCTTCATTAACTTTGATCTTACTGAGCATAATTTCAATTGCTGGACCACCTGAAATAGAGTTAGGTGTCCCTGGATCTACTGTTTTACCAGTAGCCCTGTCGACAAACTTCTTGCCGGTTATTACATCCTCTAATCTATTCATCGGCATATCCAGAAGATTAGCCGCAGCCCTTGCCGTGATAGGATTAAGGATCTTCTCGGGCAGTTTGAAGTGAGTGTAATGTTCACCCATCATCCCGCCTGCTTTTACTGGGTCAAACAACCCCTCTTTCATTGGCGCCAAATCCTTTTTACGATATGTATCGAAAGGCTTCTTTAACTCACCCTTCGACCTGGATAATATCTCTTCATCAGTCATTGGTTTTAATGTAAACGTCTTGCCTTTCTGCTCAACGTTTATGCCTGCGCCGGCCATATTAGCCAGCATCTTATCCCATACAAATGCATTTTTGGGTGGCGGCAGAGACTGGCCAGTTTCCATGGCTCTCCAGTACTCGTCATTGCGCTGACCTTTAACTTGAAAGGCCTCCTTGAGGTTCTCGGTCGCACCCCTAGCTAACAATGCTGACATCTCCATTCGGCCAAGGTTCTTTCCTCCAGCCTCTCCACCAGTGATGGGCTGCTCGTTAGAGTCATACCCATCCTTATATCGTGCTGAAAACTTATGATCAACCTTATGCTCAAGTTTTATGATATGAGAATCCCCCGTTGAAACTGGATTCAGTAGTTCTTTACCAGTCTCAGGGTCTACCAGTATCTCTTTATCAGACAATCCAGCATCCTTGAGATCTTTCATAATCTTTCTTGAGTTATCAGCACGGTCAAAATTCTTTATCTTATATTGCTTTCCTGTTTTCTTAGCTATCTTACCAGCTGCAGCCTCCAGAAGCTGTGATGTATTTATCCTGTTCGAAACACCTATCGGACTCATAGTAAGCTCTATATGCTCACCACTCTCCTTCTTATACGGCATCTCTTCATCTTTAACGATCTTAGAGATAATGTGCTTATTACCATGGAGACCAGATATCTTATCAGCAACTTTAACCGGCTCTTCTGTTTTAACATTAACCACAACGCTGTTACCGTGCTTCTCAACGCCGGTAATCGTACCAACATTATCGTTCTCCCATCTGATAGCATCATCAGACATATCACGCTTAAGCTGCTTGTCAAGCCTGCCTATGGCTAAATCATCCGCTGTCGGAGATCTCTTCTCCATATGCGCAATAACAACATCTCCCCTCTCTACTGTCTGACCGGGTTTTACAACTCCTGCGGCGTCGAGTTTACGAGAGTTTTTGGCGGTTAATTCTTCCGGGTAATATGCTTTAAACTTCTCCCTGGAAAACACACCTTTGGAAGATCTCTTTGTTTTAAGATCATAGATATGCTGGGATGCTAATTTTTTAGCTGCGGATTCCGAAATAATTGCCGAGTCTTCATAGTTATACCCTTTATATGGCATGTAGGCAACACGAAGATTTGCTCCAAGAGAGATTTGTCCATCACGAGTAAAATTATTATCTGCTAACAAGGCTCCACGCTTAATAGAGTCACCAGCCTTCACAATTGGAGTATTGTGTAGAAAGCTTTCAGTGTTTAATGAGAAATTATTATATAATTGCACATCATGTTTCTTACCATCTTTATCCTTGATGGTTATGTTATCATCGGTAACATTCATTACCTTTCCTGATACCGGTGAATGTGGAGATGCCATTACTCCACCAAGAACTTCAGCAAGAGGTTTGTCATTGTCAGCCGTGACGCTAAATAATGGCTTATCACGATTTGATAATGATAATGCCTGCTCCTGCATCTTAGATGCGGTAAGACCTCTATTGCCTTGAATAGAATCAAGGAAGGGTATTGAGTTGGCAGATGTATCAAACATCCCCATTGGACTGGCTATGATGACATCAACATCTTTCGGTGATACCTCATCGAACTTACCAGCTTTAATAACTTTAACCTTCTTATCAAAAGGTTTCGGTGTTGCTCTACTTGTATCATATTGATCTGGAAACGCAACGTTCTTATTGTATACATCTATAGGCCTTAGAAATACTTTCTTACCTGACTTATTAAGAAATTTTGAATATATATCTTCGCCTATCTTAATTGTATTGGTAGATGAGTGAACTGAAACACCAATCTGTCCACCTTCTGGAGTATGTAATGGGTCAAGAAAGCCAGCCTCGCTATTTGATATCGCCCTGGTCTCATTTGTCACGGCATTGGACGTTCCTATTCCACCTTCACCCATCACAGTTACTTTACTAGCTTCTCCAATAATAGACATAGGATTTGTCTGGTTAGGAGGGTTAGATAATTGACTGGTTGTGATAGTTCCAACTACAAATGGATCAAAGCTCTGTGAACTGAGTGATTTATTTATAGACTTATTCTTTTTTAATTTATGCTTTATGTTGTTTATAATCTTCTTGGAGTTCTTTACTAGCTTCTCCCTAATATGATCTTCAACATCGTAAAATGATTTGAAGATTAAAGATTCCCTATCGTCACCTTCCTTATCTCCACGATGGATATCGATTATCTTTTTAGAGGCGTCAATCAAAACACCTTTATTAACTTCTCCATAAGACTTACCAAGGGTTATCTTTGTAGTGTCCGCATCCAGCTTAGTCTCGAACAGCCTTTCCTTAATCTCTTTCTTAACACCTTCCAGCGTCAGGCTGGGTGCTGGCTGCTTACCGAATATGGCTTCGTATAATTTATTCTGATCTCTTACCTCGTGCTTCTCATATGCCGCAGAGTTCGCGTTGTAGACACTTTCACCCCAGGCCTTCCTCATTTCATTACCACTGATTCCAACGGCCTTCAGCGCGTTGTAAAGCGGGATATTCTTGCTTCCATACCCCATAGTGAAGGTTTTCTTTTCCGGATTGAAATTAATCTTGAAATTGTTGTTGAACCCTCTATCGAAGTCAACTGTTTTATCGACATTGAAAAATGAACTAATTTCCCCATTTGTCTGTCTTTTAGTATAAACACCAGGCTTCAATCTGGACTGCTTTGTAAATTGATATTCATTGCCGCCGACGATATAAGTGCCCCTATCCGTTATTTTAGGGATATTCGAGACTTTCATGCTTGGGACGCGGTCCACAACCTTACCGGTTTTTTTATCTATCAATTCCAGGTCAGCTCTGAGATCATTACCCCAAACCTGGCCCTTCATTCTCACATCCTTCTGGGCTGCCACATCTTTGTTATCTCGCTTATTTTCAACCCAAATGCGATTTACCTTCAATTTTACGTCATCATCCTCAACGGACCTGAGAATTTTACTTGCCGTGTTTTTGACAGTAGAATTCATTATGACGTTATTACGAGCGTCAGCCTCCATTTCCATCAATTTTGACAATAGACCCTGATCTTTCTTATCTGGCATAGGCTCCGCTTTGTTGAGGTGAGTCCACTCATAAATATAACATTATTATAGTATCTAATACAATCATAAACTGAGATGTGATTTTTCCTAAAAACTTGGCATAACTATTATGTAGGAATCTTTACTGTGGATTCCTGCGTAACAGTAAACAATTAAAAAAGAAAGGGTAAATTACAATTGAAATGCTTTACCGTTGATAGTAGTGGCGTCAACCCGGGGATACTTGCCACCCCGATAGAGATCAAAGATAAGAAGGGAAAACCCAGGAATAGTATGGCGGTTTTGCTCGGAATGGACAGTAATAAATCACGGTTACTTCAAATGAGGTTTGATAAATTCAATCCTCCTGACGTATCAAAAGATAGCCTGATTCATTACGCCTTTCCGTATAAACCGACAGGTATTCCATTTCCTATCTTGGTTAAAGCAATACCCTCCAGAACAATGCGTTTGGTGAGAGTTAATACCATGACTCAAGCCACCAAAGGTCGTTTCGGCCGATGGGACGTATTGGATGGGAGCCCAAAGAAAGTCTTTAGTGCGTCAGGACCTCGCAATAGAGATGATGTTATTATTATGGATGCTGGAGACGCGATTATTATCACGCCTGAGGGATCCAAGAGAAATATCTTCCTGGTTTTACAAAACAAAATGGGTAGAATGGAGTTTAGTAAGGCTGAGGATTTTAAAGTGAAAAGTGAAAAAGCCGTTGGAAATATTGAGGATTTGGAAATTGAAAGCCCTCTTCCCGTTAAAGAATGGGAAGGGCTTGCAGACGAAATGTGGAACCTTGACGTTGCAGCAAAAGAAAAAAGTCCTGAGGAATCAGGCCCTGGGATAGATAAAGATCCTGTTCAGGAAGCTTCAGAAAGGCAGACTACCGAATCTGTAAAAACTGAAGAAACTGAATTAACTGAAGATCCTGTAAATCAGGAAAATTCAGAAGAATCTGAATCTTCTATTCCTGAAGTACCAGTCACTAATAATCAAGAGGGAACTCCTGATGGTGGATTGGTAGAGGATAAGAAGTCTGACGAGATCGATGGTAAAGTGGTCTCTGAAGATATTGAGTCTAGCGTGATACACAACCAAGACGGTAAAGTGCTAACCTCATAATTCTTATCAACTTTAATAAGCGGCCCTGGTATTATCCGGGGTCGCTCTTTTTCTCAACCAGAAAGGATAAACACAATATGATAAATATAATTTTAACGGTAATATTTTTATAAAAGGAATAAAATGTGATTTTAAAAGATGTGATGGTGATAGGCAAATACCTTCACATCTTTTTTAATTATTATCGATTTAAATTTTTTTTTGCCAACTCCGGAGGTCGTCTGGAAAATACGCCCCTCCTTTCTGAAAGTAGGAGCAAAACAGGGGGGTATAAGTAGAGCAAACTTTTCAAAAATTTCTCTCGCCAAAACGAGACCCCCCTCCATTTGGCAAAACACTATATATATATAGGGCACAGCTACTTAACTTATTATATTATATTATATTATATATATTATATAAATATTCTTAGCAAATATCATGCCTGCTCTATAAATCGAATAAATTAGGTAAGTTATAAAATATTAAAATTAGTTGACAAATGATACCTTTCAGGACCTTTTCTGAAACATTTGGGACCTTTTGGGCCTAAAACAGAGTTACGCTCTGTAAATGAGTGAAAACATCTGGTTGACAAATGATGATTTTAGTATTTTGAGTTTCCAGACCGTAACACGATTTTGGGGTCAAAAGGTCCCAAATGTTTCAGAAAAGGTCTTCAAACTTAACATTTGTCAACCAAATTTTAGGGGAAAAATGAACAAAAACGCCAATAGCACTTTTGACATCATTGAAGAAGATGTGCAAGAGCACGCGCCTATAGTATATAGGTCTATTCAAGAACATTATGATAGGGTAGCTAATATCACCATAATAACCGGTAATGATCTATTCGTATCAAAGATAATAGAATCCAGCTCAAGTACTCTTGGAGTGCTGCCTGGTGGAGTAATATATGAGAAAGAACTTCTCAATAATGATGAGTTCAGAGTGGCTACGATTCTGCATCTCTGCATGTCTAATAGCACTAAATCAATGCTGTCATGGGAAGCTTTTATGGCAATAAAAACCATATTTGAGCGAACAATTATGATGAGCAATAAAGAGAATTTAAGTATAGATTCGTTGATGATGAAGTCATTCAACGTGGATCCTAGTATTCTTCCAAAGTCTTATTTATCCAGGAACATGAAAATAGACGAGTTCAATAAAGCCATTGATTTAATAATCAAAGAACTCAATAAACTCAAAAATTTTAAAGATGAGTATTCGAATTATGAGGAATATTTTTCCTACATAAAAGACGAGGTAATAAAAATAGAGGGGATATGCCATGAAAATGGTTATTTCGGTACGCATGAAATTGAAAGATTTGCATGTTTGAGTCTGGCATATAAAATGAAATTGCCGGAATTCGATGTTTTATACAAGATTAATGCTGCTGATGATTATGGTATGAGAATGACCACAGAGCAGATTAAGAGCGTCCAAGAGCAATTGGTATCCAAATTGTATGGATATAATGGTGATGACGACGAGTAAAATAAACTTTATTATTGACTAAAAAAACACAAATTTTAAACCAAAGGATAAAAAATGCTTTATGAAGTAGCACTGGTAAGAATACCAACCAAAAAAGATCAGGAAGACGGTAAGCTCGAGGAGCTCATCATGTCCCCCGAAGCCGTAATAGCCCGGGATGAGAAATCTGCAGCAGTCAAAGCAGTAGCCGGCAAACAGCTGGATAATCTTGACAATGTTGAGGTATTAGTTCGCCCTTTCGCATAAAGGGGGCGCGAGATAACGCTCCCGATAAAAGAGAACGAGATTATGTGGGCCAGAATCAAATGGCTATGGATTTGATATGTAGAGGTGACACAAAAAGAAAGAGCCACACCACAAGCGGCATAAGCCATATTGTTGATGGTAATCTAAAAGATTGTGATTTTAGTTTGCCAAACGGCACAGGAGATTTTACTATGCCGCAGACGTTTACTTTTAGTGCAAATACTCTACAACAATAATATTTAAGTGTGCAGGATGTGAACAGTCCGTAAGGCGTTCATAGGATTTTTTCTAATTTCTCCTAGGATACATACCTGCACACTTCTTATACCCCAAGTTATTTAGTACCCATTTCAGGAATAACAGTAGTAGTGAGTTTACCTTGTAAGCTCTTTTTTTTAATTAATTGGCGAAGGTGTTTACATCCCTGGCAAAATCTCGGGGTTAGGTCCAGTAGAAGTCTGGTTAACTCGATTGCATTGAGCAGAGCCTAACTTCGCCTTAATTTAAACAAGGAATAACATTTATGAATATCGAAGAAATAGAATGGTTCTAGGATCATTGGATTGGTAGTCAATTCCTTCAGGAAGAGACACTTAAACATCAAGTCAACTTCCTTGGGTATATTAAAGAACATAAAAAAAGCTTCTTAAAAGCTTCTGAACAATTAATACATTCAAAAAAATTAGAACAACTAGAGAGGAATTTTAAATAAAAAAGGGGATAGTTATGTTTAGAACCGTAACAATAAAGGGTATGGAATTATCTCCAATAGATAGATTGGCAGCTATGATAACCAGCCCATATGTTGATGATCAGTATTCTCTTGAAGAGAATTCAAGACTTCTTACCAAAGGTGAATGCTACAAAACAAGCTTTAAATATCCATTAACACCTTATTCTATACCACCAAAATCTGACTCATTTGAAAACTTTACCGGAAGCACAAATGGAAAAATTCTTGTTACCGGATACCTAGGGCTTATGGATGGTAGAGGATTTTGGATGGTTCAGTGTGTTGAGTGTAAAAAATATTCAATCAGAGAACATGATACTCTTTCGAAAAAGAGATATTATGATAAGTTGGATTTTTGTTTTTCTTGTAACAAGAAGAGTGATATTAAAAAATTAATAAAAATTAATAAACTAAAACGTATCAACATAAAAGCGTATAGGTGGAGGAAAAACAAATATCTCTTAAGCAAACTAACAAAAGAAGAATTAAATCTGATTAAATCAAATATTAAAAAAAATATGTCTACTGATAAACTAAAAAAAAATATACGATCAATGAAACACAACTTAAAAAAGGATAAGTTATGAGAAAATTGTTAGGAGTGGTAGGGGTTGATTCTGGTCAGCTATTAGTATGTGACCCATGCTATATAGATAATCAGTGGGTTAAAGAGGATTTTAATGACATTAGAATAATACAGGATCCAAAAACAAAACAAACTTTTGAATTTAGAAAAGACTTCGAACATTATGACTCGATACTTGAGCCGTATGGAAAAAAAGTAAACGATTTGATATCTGAAAAAATACTCATTGAAGTAAAAGATAGTGATTCGGCTAAACATAATTTTTCATATAATGCTTGTTGTAAAACGACTCTTGGTGGTGAACAAGGTGGTCAGCTTAATTATGCGCTTGGTCACGCTGGCGCTGGTGTTGCTTTTCGCTCAGGGCTCGGTGATGGTACATATGAAGTATGGGCTGAGATAGGTGAAGTTGAAGGTTGGGGTGAAAGAGTTAAGAAAGTAGAGATAATTCTTATTGAGGATTAGAAACCAAAGAAGGAGAAAGTGGTAATGAAAACTTATGATGAGGACGATATATCTGACATTACCGGAAAGCATATGGATGAATCTGACTGTCAATCAGGAAGTGTAATTGTTAAAGATTCTAACAATCCACCAGGAGTGATTGGTGTAGTAATTTGTAATGAGTGTAAAAAAGAAATAGGTAGAACAATATTGGGAGGATAAGTAGTTGGCGGAGATAACTGAAGGAAGAACTCAGGTAACAGGTAGGCAAGTAAATGATGCATTTAAAATAATGCACTCTAAATTGAATTACCGACTAAAACAAAAAGGTAATGGTATATACGTATCATCACATGAAACACTCGGTATTCTTGAGGAAGAGTTTTTAGAGTTAAAAGAAGCTGTGAAGAACAATAACTTCATTGAAATAGAAGATGAACTTCTTGATGTCGCAGTAGGAGCAATATTTGGTTTTATAAGTTCTCAAACAGGGAGTCAAGATTGGCCAAGACAAAAGTAAAACCATGCCCATTTTGTGGGTGTAAAGTCGATATCTGTGGAAGTGATTGCTATCCAGAAGAGGGGTATTCTTACGAATGCAGAAATCTAGAGTGCTTCTTAGATATTCACACAGAGTTTAAAACAAGAGAAAAAGCAACAGAAGAATGGAACAAAAGATTTAAAGGAGATTGAATGGATAAACTAGATCATGATAAAATATCAAAAGCTCTTGGCAGTAATACCGAAAGTGAAGAAGCTACATCAAATGATAAGGAGATATTACAAGCTTCAGTAACCCTGGCTGCTATGTGTGTTGACTTTAGAATGGGTCGGCTCAATCAAGATACATTTGTTAGTAACTTGAAGTTTTTTTCAAATAAGATTAATGAACTACATAACAAAGATAAATTTGGAACGCCTTCATGTGGCGATTAAGAAAGGAGAGATATATGAGTGGAGGACATTATAATGGAGATGAATACAAATGCTTAATGCTAGCTGAAGAAATAGATGAAGATATTCAAAAGTATAAAAAAGAATGTTCAGCTAAGATTATAAGTAAAATGAATGAAGCCCAACATTGTCTGAGAAAATCTTATGAGATGGTTAAACTGATAGATTATTTAATCTCAGGAGATATTGGGGAAAAATCTTTTCATAAAAGATGGAGGGAAGAATTAAAATTATTGCGAAAGAACATGATGTAATAAAAAGATTAATGCGGGATAAACGGCGCTGAGTACATACCGTGCGCTCATCCTATCTTCCGTAAACATTTAAAATAAAGTAACATATGAAAAAATTATTAGAGATATTCGGTTTTGGTAAATACATTACCAGGAAAGCTAAGTGCGGTCATAAGACAAAACTGAAAGGTGTTGTGACGGGATGAACAAATTTATAAAATTAAAAACGCTTGTATCTGATTATGGGAAAAGCCTTATTGGATGTAAAATGGAGTTTAAAGAAGCTAATGAAGAGTATAAACATGTTGAGATTATGGATGTTTATGATCCTTCTCTTGATGTTTTTAGTGTGGAGATAAAATCTATAAAAACGGGAAAGATTGTTTCTACAGGATATAATCATCTAGCAAAGATAACTTCTTATTCTGAATGTATGCCTGTAATCGATGATATGGCAGTTAATATTAAATACAGGCTTAAACAAGTAATTGGAATGAAGGAAATAGAGTTTTAATAAAGGAGTAATATAATGAAAAATAGTGGAAGCGGCTTGGTAGATCATGAACTTATTAAAAATACGGATAACATGACTGACGAGGAATTTAATAAAGCATTAGATGCAGTTCGAGCACGTCCGGTAACTATATCAGGAGAATTGGCTCATAAAATACAAACACATTTATGGACAGCATCAATAGGTAATCATAGAACAACTCAAGATATAATGAAGGAGGCTATGTTGTTATTTCGTGAGCTTGAAGAATCCATAAAAAAATGTCAAGAGAATGAGTCTTTATGATAATAAGAATAAAAATGGCGCCAGAACGTAAAATGTTATGTTATAATTCTTTCTATCGCGATTATATTGAGAAATTTAATGGAACAGCCGCTGAAGGTGAAATAGTTAATGGTACTCTTGAGTTGTGTGAGCCCTATCGTTCTGATAACGGGGTTGTTAGATTTATTGAACACTGTAATTTAGGCGAAGTTATTGGTGAGCTTGGAATGAATGATGTTATAAAATCAATGTTAAGAACGGTATTTGATAAATAAAATTAAAATTTAAGGAGGTAAATTGTGGAGATAATACATGGCTGGTAAAACAATAAGTATTAAAGGTATGGAATTAGAACCAAACGATAGGCAAGCGGCTATCGTTACAAGTGTATATGATGATGGGTCTTACTCGTTAGATCTAACTTCAAAGATATTAACATCAGAGAAATATGAAGAGATGTTATTTGATGAACCCATTCAACCGTACTCTATTATACCAAAAGTAGGGCCTTTTAAAAACATTTTAGGTGATGTTAATAAAAAATTAAAAGTGGTTGGTTTTCTTGGATTTCATTACAAAAGATGCTTCTGGATGATCCATTGCAAAAGATGTAAAAAATATTCGATAAGAGAGCATAGCGTATGGGTTAAAAAGAAGAGGAGATGCAGTGGATTTACCAAAAATAGTTATTGATGCTATTGATAATGGAGAGGATATATTTAATAATGAAGACAAATTAACAAAAGATTTAATTCATGATTCGATTATATATGCCCAAAGAGATCATCTTAGAAATGAAAGAATGTCGGATGACGAGCTAAGTAGGGATATAAAAAAAGCATTTAAATGCATTAGCATAAAAAATGAAGATGGAGAATTTATTTGTGTCCTTATCGGGCATGGGCATAAAGATATTGAAGAGAAACAATATTCTTACTTCTGGTTTGTCTGGCACAAAAAAGATGATGAATGGGAGTTTTATAATTTTACTCCAGAGGAAGAGGTTAATCAAAGAAACAGTAAACTATGTGCGTGCCGTCTATGATCATTATGATGAACCCATGGTGTCAATCTGGCCGACTGACGGACTGCGCAAGCGCCAGTGTGAATTGTGCAAAAATACAATCTCACTT
>CAZNGA010000064.1:0-18629 GCA_964572485.1 uncultured Chitinophagales bacterium | reverse complement strand
GTAGATGGTGCAGGTGTTTCACTTGATGTTGACGGTGACGGCGTCCCTGACTCACAGGATGAAGATAACTTTACTCCAAGAGGTGCTAAAGTAAATGAAAGTGGTGTAGCTATAGATTCAGACGGTGATGGCGTTCCTGATGCATTGGATCTTGAGCCTAACACAGAGAAAGGACAACTTGTTAACTTCCAGGGTGTAAGTATTGATAAATCAGGTGAAGGTTCAGTGAGTGCCGGCGGTGCAGCTTACTTCCCATCAATACATTTTGACATGAATGGAGTTAAGATCAAATATAACCAGTATGACAAAATTGCGACTATCGCAAGAGCTCTTAAGGCTAATGCCGGGGTTAAGCTAACACTTACCGGCCATGCGGACAAAACTGGTTCTGAAGAGTATAACTTAAAATTAGGTGAAAGAAGGGCGCAAGCTGTTGTTGATCACCTGGTTAAGTACTATGGATTAGGAGCTGACAGGTTCATCGTATCTTCTAAGGGAGAAAGCGAACCATTGGCTGACGGTATCAACTCAATTAACAGAAGAGTTGACGCTGACCTGAATTAATAAGGTCTAATTCTAACGAATTATAAACCCTCTGGAATTCCTTGAATTTCAGGGGGTTTTTTCATTGATGATCATCTCCCACCCTCTTCCCATTCTTCCCTCAATTGTGTGAGGGATTGGAGCGGCTACCCCGCATCCACCGGCTGGTGGAGAGGAGTAATAGCGGAAAGGGTGACCCTGAAAGACACCTTTAGGTGGATTGCAGGGACACACCATAAAAAAGAGAAGCTACGTACTCAGAGGGGATAAAAATGAGGTTGAATCAGAAAACCATAGGCTGGACTTATTGGGCACTGATCACAATGGGGATGAAATCAACATTATTGGATTCATCGGACTCTTTGATCAGGTTATCTTTATCACAACAAAATAAAATATACCAATCTCCGGGTTCTACTCCTGATGGGATCTTAACATTCAAATGCTTATAGGCAGAACCAAGGCAGGATAAATTGATAGGGATATCATCAATGAATATATCTTCCCCTGATTCGAAGGAGGTATTCTTTGATAGGAAGTACTCCAATTTGCCATTCCTGACCGCTATCATTCCTTTATTGTTCAAATTACAGGATACATTTATCGCACCCCCTGAAGGTACCGTATCAATATTCGTCTTTGCTTTGGTAATATTTATATCCTGAACGGTCAGATGAATACTGTAGGTACGTTCATTATTGTCTTCCACGCACTCTTCCACCTCCTTGCCATCATCAGCCACATAGATGATATTCCAAATACCAGGGGTAATAGAATCGGGCAGTTCGGCTGACAAAGTCACTTTACCCACCCAATTGAGGGGAGCATCGCCTACAAGCTTTGAGCCCAGCTTTCTATCATCTTCACTCAGCTTTCCATCCTTTGACAGATAATATCCAATTTGGCACTTACCCCCTAGAGCGGTACCAATGTTCGCCATGTCACAATTCACTGTTATTTTATAGGACCCCCGGTGCAGGGATGCGCTACGATTCTGAATTACGTAATCGGGCATGGGCAATAATATCTTAACCCCCAGTACCATTGCATTATTGAGCTCATCACTCTCCTCACATAACTGCCTGGCATCTGCCACTGCAAGAATATAATAGGATCCCACCTTTACATCTTTAGGTATGATAATTCTCTCCTTCAAACTTCTCTTATCTGATGGGAGCAAATGATCGACAGCACTGGAAGTCAATTTATCATCGTTACTATCAAAGAACATATCCTCTGAAAGGTAGTAGTAAACATAACTCTCATCTGCAGCAGCTTTGCCGATATTGACCGCATCGCAAGATACTATGACCATATCTCCTTTTACAATTGAGGTTGCGGTCAGGCTCATGTTGTCAACGATCAGGTCGGCTAAAACGATAGGTATAGGGATCACGTCCTCTATTATTGGCTCCTCTGCAATGGCTTCGGTGGTGTTAGTAGTTGTAGTCTCTTCCACCACAGTCTCGATTGGGGTTTCATCTATGTGTATTTCTTCTTTGGTCTCAATAACAGGCGTAGTTGATGCAGAAGCCGTAGATACCCCCAATTGTATGAAAGAGATGTTATTATTTTCATTGCTTTCATCCACCTCTTCGTTGGAGTCGATATAAAACAAAAGATACCAGGTTCCCTTTACCAGATCTGGTGGCAGGGTGAGACGCTTATTCATAGCGCTAATATCACCACTTGAGAGGCTGCTGATAAAATCATACCCGATCTCTTTATCATTACTATCATAATGTTCATCACTTGAGAGGTAATACTTCATATGACACATCTTTGTAGCTCCATCACCATCGTTAACAATGTCGCACAAAATATTGATATTTGCTCCGGGCTCGATCCTTGGCGCCTTAACAAAAGGACTTTCTATAGTTAAGTCTGGCGAACCGGGCATCCCACATTCGGGGCAATACTCAATAATTATTTCCTGTATTACAAATTTGCTGTCAATATTATCAGATGAGGTATATAATCTCTTCAGATATACAAATTTCAGATCACCAAAACGGCTATCCATTAAAGGATATGGGGTGATGGTGATCACATTTTCATCGCCACTATTCAACGAATAGGTGTCATATGATAATCGCTCACCGGTAGTGCCGGGGATCTTAAAACCTATATTGAATTTAATGGCTCCGTAACCCATATTCTTTCCCTTGAAGGTGACTTTAGTGACTTTAAGCTCAGGAATAAGTATATCAAGTTTGAGATCGCATTCCCCACCTCCAATCACATGGCCCAGACATTCAACATTTGTAACTGAAAAGCAATTTTCCGCAGGAGGGTTTTTGGTATTTATATCGCTTCCGCGAAGGTACTTATTACAGTTATCTCTAAAAAGATACCCACATGTATATTTTCCCGGTGATGCTTCGGTGCTGGCCACCTTAAATATAATCTTGCAATCCTGTGCATATATTTCAGTGGTTGGGGCAAGCGCCTGAAGGGCTATCAATACTATGATTACCACAAAATAATTAACACCTATTGGTGTGCGCAAAATATGGCCTGCGCTACTCACTTTCGAAAAGATGCTCACTTTCACTATATTTATTCAAATGATCAGAACTCTGTATTATATCCCAAACGACAACTCCCACACTCACAGATATATTCAATGAGTGTTTGGTCCCAAATTGCGGGATCTCGATGCATTCATCAGCCGCCTCAATAACTTCATTGCTCACTCCATTTATTTCGTTGCCAAAAACAAGAACGTACTTCAAGTCCCTTTCCAATTTATAGCTGCCCAATTGTTGGGCATCATCACATTGTTCAACAGCTAAGATCGTATAATTATCTGCCTTTAACGTATCAATAGCTTCCATTGAGGTTTTAAAGTACTTCCATTCCACCGAATCTGTGGCACCCAGTGCCGTTTTATGTATCTCCCTATGGGGTGGTGAAGCAGTGATACCGCAAAGGTAAACTGATTCGATCATGAAAGCGTCTGCGGTTCTGAAAACAGATCCGACATTGTGCAAACTCCTGACATTATCCAATAAAATTACCAAAGGGAGTTTCTTGATCTTCTTAAAATCTGCAATAGTATGTCTACGAAGTTCACTATTTTTTAATTTTCTCTTCAAAGTAAATAAATTTCGGCTGAAGCTTTTGAATGAAAATATTATTTTTGTAAAATACTTTTTAAAACAATAGGAGTAACCAGGAATTGACTAAAGCTGCAAAAATAAAAGAACCTTCTGCTAAAGGCAAACCGCCCACGGAAACTCCTTTGATGCGCCAATATAATAAAATCAAATCAAAATACCCTGATGCAGTACTATTATTCAGGGTTGGAGATTTCTATGAGACCTTTTCCAGTGATGCCATCACAACAGCAAAAGTATTGGGGATCATTCTCACCAAGAGGGCGAATGGCAAAGCCTCACATATAGAGCTGGCCGGGTTTCCACACCATGCGCTGGACACTTATCTGCCTAAACTGGTAAGAGCAGGATATCGAGTAGCGATCTGCGATCAGCTGGAAGATCCTAAGTTAACTACGAAGATCGTTAAGCGAGGTGTTACCGAGCTTATTACTCCCGGGGTTGCGTTAAATGACCAGATACTGGATCACAAGTCCAATAACTTCCTTGGGGCCGTCTATTTTGATAAAAGTAGCAAAGCAAAGAATACCACCATGATCGGGATCGCTTTTGTGGACATCTCAACAGGAGAATTTCTAACAGCAGAGGGCAATAGTGAATATATTGATAAGCTACTACAAGGCTTTGCTCCTTCTGAGATCATCGTGCAGAAAAGCAGAAAAAAGGAATTTATACAAACCTTCGGATCCCAGTATTACAGCTATCCGTTAGAGGACTGGGTATTTTCTGATGACTATACCCGGGAAAAGCTGTTGGATCATTTTGAGACAAAGAGTCTGAAAGGCTATGGCATTGAAGACATTTACTGTGGGGTCATTGCTGCAGGAGCTTGTATACACTATCTTGCTGAGACCGAACATCCCAATATCCAACATATCAATTCCATTTCAAGGATCGAAAAGGATAAACATGTATGGCTGGATAGATTTACTGTGCGAAATTTAGAATTGATCCATAGCCCTTTTAATGATGGAAAAACATTGCTCTCCGTACTTGATCAAACGATATCCCCAATGGGCGCCCGATTGCTCAAACGTTGGTTGATGCTTCCTCTCAAGGAGAAACCACCTATTGAAAGCCGACTACAAATCGTCTCCCACTTTATTAAGGGTCCTGATCTTTCAAAGATTGTACTCCATAACCTAAAACTGGTTGGCGATATTGAACGGCTGATATCAAAGGTTCCATTGGGAAAAATTGGACCTCGGGAAGTAGGACAGCTTGAAAGATCACTAACGGCCATTGAACCCATTAAAGAGGCTTGCTTGAAAAGCAGCAATAAGGATCTGGTAAAAATAGGCAAGCAGTTGAATCCATGCAAGAGGGTTAAAGACAGGATAAAGAAGGAGATCAAAGAAGATCCTCCTGTCCAAAGTAATAAAGGAGGTATCTTCAATGAAGGTATATCAAAAGAGCTGGATGAACTCAGGGAAATAACCAGTACAGGAAAGGGCTTTGTAGCTAAATTACAAGAGAAAGAGAGTTTGAGCACCGGCATACCTTCACTTAAAGTAGGGTTCAACAACATCTTCGGCTATTACCTTGAGGTGACCAACAGCCATAAGGATAAGGTCCCCGCTGAATGGATAAGAAAACAAACGCTGGTTAATGCGGAACGCTACATTACCAACGAACTAAAAGAATATGAAGAAAAGATAACCGGGGCTGAAGAGAAGATCATTTTATTGGAATCGGCTCTTTTCAATGAATTGGTGTTAAGCTTACATGATTATATCGAACCATTTCAACTCAATGGTGCCCTTTTGGCGCAGTTAGACTGTCTATTGACATTTGCATCACTTGCCACAAAGAACAACTATAAGCGGCCTGAATTAAATGATGGGCTGGCAATAGATATAAAAGAGGGCAGGCACCCGGTAATTGAGCAATTCCTTGACGTTGGTGATCAGTATATTCCAAATGATGTATACCTCGATACAGAAGACCAGCAGATCATCATCATCACGGGGCCAAATATGTCGGGGAAATCTGCTCTACTCAGGCAGACAGCCCTGATCACATTGATGGCACAAATCGGTAGTTTTGTCCCTGCTGCTTCCGCAAAAATTGGGATCGTAGATAAGATCTTTACCAGGGTTGGGGCATCGGACAATATTGCTTCGGGAGAATCTACTTTTATGGTAGAGATGAATGAAACTGCAAGCATCTTAAATAATATTTCCGAAAGAAGCTTGTTGCTGCTAGATGAGATCGGGAGAGGCACCTCGACATATGATGGGATCTCTATTGCATGGTCCATTTCAGAATTTCTTCACAACCATCCCACAGCGAGACCAAAGACATTGTTTGCTACTCATTATCATGAGCTGAATGAATTAACCAACAAGTTCTCCCGTATTAAGAATTACAATATTTCAATAAAAGAGGCCGGCAACAAAGTGCTCTTTATGAGGAAAATGGTCCCTGGTGGCAGTAAACACAGTTTTGGTATCCATGTAGCAAAAATGGCAGGAATGCCTAAAACTCTATTAAAAAGAGCTAATGAAGTATTAGCACAGCTGGAGCAAAAGAGCATCGGGGTTGACAATATCAGCGATAAGATCGAATCCCTACCCACCAATGATTATCAATTGAATATATTCAACATGGATGACCCAAAATATCAGAAGGTCAAGGCATTGATGGATGAGCTGGATGTCAATGCACTCACTCCTATTGAAGCTTTAATGAAGTTAAATGAGATCAAGGAACTCTTTGACCAATAATGGCTCAATATTTTCTAAAAATTGCTACTAAGTTATCCACATTTTTTTATCTTTGTTGACGCAGAAAAACAAGCAGAATATGCTTTATCATTCACATAAAGAAAATGGAAGATGAGTACTTATGAAAGCAACAATATAAAGAACATTGCTCTTTTAGGTCATGCCGGTTCCGGGAAGACCACTTTAGCAGAATCAATGCTATTTGAATCAGGCAAGATCCAAAGACAAGGCAATGTGGAAGATAAAAATACCGTGTCGGATTATCATGATATTGAGCATGAGCGGGGCAACTCTATCTTTAGCACCTTAATGCACACTGATTGGCGTGGGACAAAAGTAAATATCATTGATACTCCAGGGTTTGATGATTTTATCGGTAATGTGATCTCCTCTCTTAAAGTAGTGGATACTGGCATTTTGTTACTGAATGTACAGCATGGAATTGAAGTAGGCACAGAACAGGTTTGGGAACATGCTACCAAGCTCAAGACGCCGATCATATTGGCAGCTAATCATCTGGACCATGAAAAATCAGATTTTGATACTACTTTAGAGCAGACAAAAGACAGGTTCGGAAGAAAGGTGACTGTTGTACAGTATCCTTTGAATCAAGGAGTCGGCTTTGATACGATCATTGACGTACTTAAGATGACGATGTATAAATTCCCTGCCGGTGGCGGGAAGCCGGAGAAACAGCCCATTCCTGAAGCTGAAGCTGAAAAAGCTGAAAACCTTCATAATGATCTTGTTGAGACGATTGCTGAGAATGACGAAGCATTGATGGAGCTTTTCTTTGAGAAAGGTACATTAGAAGAAGAAGAGCTCATAAAGGGCTTTAAAACAGCGTTGGCAAACCGGGAAGTATTCCCACTTTTCTGCCTTGCTGCAAAGCTGAATATGGGAAGTGGCCGGTTAATGGGATTCATTGGAAATGCAGTACCCTCTACAATTGACCTACCTCCCCAGGAACTTGAAGATGGGGAAACACTAGCATGTGATCCTAAAGGTGCTACCAGTCTTTTTGTTTATAAGACGATCTCAGAGCCACATTTGGGGGATATGTCCTTCTTCAAGGTGTGTTCAGGAGAAGTAAAAACAGGGATAGAGTTGATCAATGAGCAAACCGGTGAATCAGAGCGTATCAACCAATTATTTGAGATGGAAGGAAAATCAAGAAACGCGGTTACCTCATTAATGGCCGGTGATATTGGTGCTACTGTCAAATTGAAAAAAACGCATAGTAATAATACCCTTCACATGAAAGGGCAAAAGGTAGCTTTTAAGTCCATTGTATTTCCAGAACCAACGATCAGAACAGCGATTATAGCCTTAAAGAAGGGAGAAGAAGAGAAGCTATCCTCAGCGTTGCAACATATTGTAGAAGAAGATCCAACGGTGATCATTGAACTATCTCCTGAGCTTGGTCAAATGATCTTACACGGACAGGGAGAACTTCACCTGGCCATCGTAAAGTGGCGTTTGGAAAATATGTATAACCTGAGCATCGATTTCATTGAACCAAAGATCCCTTACCGCGAAACCATTCACAAAAGCGCAAATAGCCATTATAAGCACAAAAAGCAAAGTGGTGGCGCCGGACAGTTTGCTGAAATATATATGCTCGTTGAACCCTATTCGGAAGGAATGCCTGATCCACCTAATATAACAATTCGTAAAAGAGATACGGTAGAACTTAAGTGGGGAGGTACATTAGAGTTTTGCAATTGTATCGTCGGTGGTGCTATCGACAATAGGTTTATGGGCGCCATACAGAAGGGCATCATGGAAAAAATGCACGATGGACCCTTGACCGGTTGTTATGCTCGTGATATTAGAGTATGTGTTCATGATGGTAAGATGCACTCTGTGGACTCCAATGACATGGCCTTTAAAACTGCTGCTATGATGGCATTTAAAGCAGCTTTTTTCGATGCTGATCCAAAGATCCTGGAGCCTATATATGATATCGAAGTAACTGTACCTGATGAAATGATGGGTGATGTAATGAGCGATCTTCAGACAAGAAGATCTGTGATCTTGGGGATGGAAGCATTAGGCAGCAATCAATTGTTAAAAGCGAAAGTTCCTTTAGCCGAATTATATAAATATTCATCTGCATTGCGCTCCTTATCTCAGGGCAGGGCAAAATATACCAGAACATTCTCTGAATACCAATTGGTTCCTGCGAATATCCAGCAACAGGTCATTAATGCCAATAAGGAAGAAGTAGAGGAAGTTTGATAGCAGGGAGAGGAAAATTAATTCGTGAGTATAAGCTTGTACAGGCGGGGTAAAGGATGCCACAAAAGAATGATCCATTCTTATTAATACAGTAAAAATGTGATGCGAGGTCTCTTCTTCGTTTAATTATCCAGAACAGTATTTTGCTCTTCCAACAATTTTATAGCACAATCCCAGATTTGAGTGTCTTCGATCTTTACTACACCACCTCCAACTCCTTTTTCAAAATGAACATCACCGATACTACCCTTTTCATAATGTGTACCACCAAAGAAATTCTTAATGATCTCAACATCCAGTTCCAATTCATCAGCGATTCGTTGCATACTCCCTGAATGAAGATCATCTTTTACCTTTCTAAGTTCATCAAAAGTAATTACCATATTGATTTTTTTTAAGCCCTAAATATTAAGAGAATATTGTGATCACTACTGATCCATATTTCTTCAATCTAAATTAAGGAAAATTCCTAATCTACGCATCATTTAAATAAGAAATTAATAAATTATTTTCCGAAATACTCTTGTTTTACTTAATTTTGCTCACAAGTTATTATTTACAAGCGGAAGTAGCTCAGCGGTAGAGCACAACCTTGCCAAGGTTGGGGTCGCGGGTTCGATCCCCGTTTTCCGCTCTTTTTTTTTGAGATCAGGTAGCTGAGAGATTTGGATACACAAGTTCCTCTCTTCAATAAATCACAAGATCAACAAATCGCTAAATCAATAAATAATAACCCGCCCAGGTGGTGAAATTGGTAGACACGCAGGACTTAAAATCCTGTCGACGTTAAGTCGGTGCGGGTTCGATTCCCGCCCTGGGCACTCTTTTAAAGCAAACTCATACAAGTCATTTTATTCTCGGTACAACATAGGTACAACAATGAGCTATCTTACTCTTTTGTTTCATTTAAGTATTCTTTTACTACAAGATAGCGATTGACGGGGTCAAACCACAATCGCTATCTTGCGGGGGATACCCCCGTACCCCCGAAATTAATTTTATTGTCTTGTCCTAAAATAGCTTTACACCAAAAAACGAAAAAATGGACAAGATATGTAAATCTATTTCAGGATTAAAAGAAAGTAAAATCATCACTCAAAAATCGAGCAAGGATTTTACAGAAACAGAAAAACACCAGATCATTCAGGAGTTTTTAAATTCCCGTTATACCAAACGAGAGATTTGGGCAAAGTATACCGGTCAGGAAGAACATGGTCATTTGCTTCGCTGGATGCGACAATTAGGTTATGATCCATCGATAAAAATTAGAAGCGCTAACTTTACAGGAAATACACCTATTATGGCAAGAAAGGAAGTATCAAAAGACTTTGAAATGCTTCAATTGAAAAAAAGAATATCAGAACTCGAAGATCAATTGAAAGATGCTGAAATGAAAGCTATAGCCTTCTCAACGATGGTTGACCTTGCAGAAAAAGAGTACAATGTTCCCATCAGAAAAAAGTACAATACCAAACCATCGAAGCAATGAAAACAAGTTTTTCACACATAGGACTAGCCAAAATATGTGGGTGGTTTGGTATAACCAGGCAGGCTTATTATGAACACTCATGGAATGTAATAGGTACAACCATTGAGGAGGAATTAATAATACAACAAGTTAATAAGATAAGAAAAAATCATCGCAGAATGGGTACCCGTAAACTCTATGAAAAACTTCAATCCTTTATGCTGGAGCACAGTATTAAAATGGGTAGAGATGCTTTGTTTACACTACTTTCTGCTAATCACTTACTGGTAAGAAAACGTAAAAGGAATGTTCGTACTACGCAGTCTTTTCACTGGTTGAGAAAATACCCTAACCTGATAAGAGATTTTGTTCCAACGGCTATTGATCAGCTTTGGGTAAGCGATATTACTTACTGGAAAATTAAAGGCCGGTATGTTTATATCAGTTTCGTTACAGATACTTATTCTCATAAAATTGTTGGTTATCATCTTGCAGAGACATTAGCAGCTATTGAAAGTATCCGAGCATTGAAAATGGCTCTCTCTGGCTTGAGCTCGGAGAGACAATCTAAGCTTATTCACCATAGTGACAGGGGGCTTCAGTATTGTAGCCGTAATTATGTAAAGCTATTGCAGGATTATAACATACAGGTCAGTATGACAGAAAGTGGTGATCCATTGGAAAATGCTATTGCAGAGAGAGTAAACGGAATTATCAAAGAAGAATATTTGGAGGACTGCCGGATAGCATCTGTAAAAGAGGCTAAAGAAATACTTGCTACTTCAGTTGAATTATATAACAGCGATAGACCACATATGAGCATTGGAAATCTTACCCCTAATCAAATTTATCATTCATTAAAAACAATTAAAACAGAAAAATTATGGAAGAATTATTACTCAAAAAAGCGTAAAATTGTAAATCAACCTGTAAACTCATTTCAGGATTAACTAACAAAAACTGTAAAGTTTTTTTAGGACGAGTCATATAATAACATTATGATATAATGTATATTTGTGGATAATTACCAAATAATCACAATATTTTGGTGAAAATACTAAGAATACACGAACAAAGTAAAGGGAGTTCGCAAGGTGATATTACACATTCACTAGTATGAGTAACATTGAGAATATAAAGCCAATCTCATGCTTCTTACATTAATAACAAGGTTAACTAGTACAGTCAGCATAACCTTAATCTATTAGTATTTAAAATAAAAAATATGACAAACATACTCAAGGCATTAATAAATCTTTCAAAAAATCCATTAACAGATATATCTTCTCGTTATCAAACTATAGGAAGAAATCGTGCAAATAATATGGGTGAAGCTTTAGAATCATATGTTAAGGATTTGTTTTGTAATACTTTTGAGATGCAAGATGAAATGAAAAAAAATAGAATTTACAGCGAAAAGTTTTCATACATTGGAAATCAAAATAATCCACCAGATATGATTATTGCAGGCGGAGATGCAATTGAAGTTAAGAAGATTGAAAGTATTGGATCGCAACTTGCACTTAATAGTTCATATCCAAAAGACAAATTGTATGCAAATAGCCCAATGATCACTCAAGATTGTCGCGAGTGTGAAAATTGGCGAGAAAAAGATATCATTTATGTTGTTGGAGCAATACAACAGAACAAATTAAAAATATTGTGGTTTGTTTACGGGGATTGTTACGCTGCAAGCAAAGAAATTTATGAACGAATTAAAAACAAAATTTCAGACGGTGTAAATAGTTTACCCGATGTTGAATTCTCAGTGACAAAAGAGTTGGGGCGAGTCAATAAAGTTGATCCATTGGGCATAACTTATTTACGTATTAGAGGAATGTGGGGCATTGATAATCCCATACATGTTTTTGATTATATAACAAATATAGAGACTGAAAACAACTTAACAGTGAACGCAATAATGCTTGCAGAAAAGTATAACTCTTTTTCTGATCAAGATAGACAGGAAATTGAAAATCCTGCGGTAGAGAGTATTACAGTTGAAAATATAGAAATTAAGTCTCCAAATAACCCTGCTAAATTATTAAAAGCAAAACTTATTAAATTTGTGAATTAATCTTATGAAATTAGTATCATTATTTACTGGTGCAGGTGGGCTTGATCTTGGTTTTGAAGAAGCTGGGTTTGAAGTTATATGGGCTAATGAATTTGATCAATCAATATGGGAAACTTTTGAACATAATTTTCCGCACACAAAATTAGATAGAAGAAGTATTGTAGAAATAGAATCTACTGAAATGCCACAAGCTGATGGAATTATCGGTGGACCTCCTTGCCAGAGTTGGAGTGAAGCGGGTGCTGGTCGTGGGATTAATGATAAGCGCGGGCAATTATTTCATGATTATATACGTATTTTAAAAAATAAAAAGCCAAAATTTTTTCTAGCAGAAAATGTTTCTGGTATTCTTCATCCTAAACACTCGGTGGCATTCACAAATATCATTAAGGAATTTGAAGATGCCGGTTATGAAGTATCACAAAAATTACTCAATGCAAATGATTATGATGTGCCACAAGATCGCTTTCGTGTAATTATTGTTGGATATCGTAAAAATCTAAATAAAAGATTTCATTTTCCAGAGCCACAAAAAAATAAACGAGTATTAAAAGACGCAATTTGGGATTTACGTAAAGCAAAACCGGCAAAAGAAGGAAATAAAACAAATGGGAAAAATGGTTTATGGAAAGCAAATCACGAATACATGAATGGTGCATTTTCTTCTATATATATGTCACGGAACCGGGTACGTGCTTGGGATGAGCCGTCGTTTACTATTCAAGCTGGTGGACGACATGCGCCAATTCATCCTCAAGCTCCTAAAATGAAGTTTATTGAGCAAAACAAGAGAGTTTTTGTACCTGGGAAAGAAAAAAAATATCGTCGTTTATCAGTACGAGAGTGCGCCCGAGTGCAAACATTTCCAGATGATTTTATTTTTAAGTATGAAAATATTGCTGATGGTTACAAAATGATTGGCAATGCTGTACCTGTAAATTTTGCGAAGCATATTGCAAAAAAAATAATGAAAGATCTTGGATGAATTTATGACAAATCCAAATCCTTAATAACTAAAACAACTTCCTCCCTATACTCCAAAAGTTCTGAAAGCCAGGTTGTTGGCTCACAAACAACAAGAAAGCGACTTTGAAATGGCTTGAATCCATTTCTACATTGGTATTTAAGAATATTTCCGGACAAAGTGAGTTCGGAAAAGATAATTTTAATAATTTTTTCTTTTTCCTCTGAATTTGCATTTTGGTAATATAAATAAACGTTTTCTAAGAGTTCGGAAAGCTTTACTATTTCCAACACCATTTCGTGCATTGATTGATCTGAAATCTGTTCTTCTGTTTGAAGTGAAAGAATTTGACTGCTAAGTTTATTCTCTTCCTCAACATAGCATTCAGGGGTATAAACACCCGATTTAATTAAAACAAGCTTGTTAGTTCTTAAGTATTTTAGCTCTTCGCGAAGTTTCCTTTTTTGTCTGTCATTCTTTTCAAACTCGTTGTGTCTTTTCTCCTCTAATAAGGAAATGTCTGTATTACATCGAGCATCAATTTCAATTAATTCATCTTTGGTGAAGTAGAGGTTTTGAATTAGCTGACCAATTTTGTCTTCAATGAAATCAAGATTGAAACTTCTTTTGGTATTTTCACAATCTCTAAAACATCGTGCTCCAAAATATTGAATTCCTTTCTTAATGTAAGGAGTATAAACTCTTCCACAATGATCACAACGTATGAGAGCCCGGAATGGTAATTCAATTTTATCCGTATATCTAGTACTGACTTTCTTTTTCTTAAGTTCTTGTCGGACTTTTTCAAAAAGCTCATCTGATATTAAAGGTTTATGGCTTGCACTTCTAATGTAAGTGCCTTCACTATTTATTATCCTGCCGGTATAAAAACGGTTAGTAAATATTTTATGAATAAGATTATTATTCATTGGTCTTTCTACTTTTTCAATTTTTACATCTTCATCTTCTTCGGCCAACATTTCTTCTTCCGTTCTTCTTCGTCTCATGGGAACAGTAGTCAATCCTTGATTATTAGCATAGTGAGCCAGATCATTAAGACTCCAATCACCAGTACTATACATCTCAAAAAGTTTCTTAATTATTGGCGCTCTAACTGGATCAAATGGCTTATTCTTCATATCTCCGATATTCAAGTATCCAATAGGCGCTCTGTAAGTGCAGATACCTTGTTCTCGGGAGTTTCTAGTAGCAATACTAACTTTCTCACTTGTCACTCTTGAATGGTGTTCAGCAAACATTCCATCTATATCCATATGGAGGGCTCCTGAACTTGTTTTATCATATTTAGCGTAAGCAAACTGAATATCTATTCCTTTCCTCATTAATTTGCGAATAAGAGCATCATCACTTTTATTTCGACTAATCCGATCCCAACAAAAACAAATTACTCCCTTGAATAATCCTTGGCTCAAGTATTGGAGTAATCTTTGAAACTTAGGTCGTTCAATCCGGTATTGAACCATCCCATTTTTGGTAATGAAAATATTATTATCTTCCTTAAATCCAGAATGTCTTTCAGAAACAATCCCGCCAACACAAAAACTTTTTATTGAAACAGGTGCTATTCTTAATTGTTCCCGGATTGCTAATTTACCATTCTCGGCTTTTTGGTAACTAATGGAATTTTTTTGATTATCCGGTTCATCAGTTGATTTACGATTATAAATTAAATAATGATCACGGTATTTACCATTCAAAATATCTTTTTCAGTTTTATCAATTTCTTTTCTCATGTTTATATATCTTACCATCTTGGATAATGTATCCTTCGGCAATAAGACGATTATGAATATCTCGCAAGACACCACCAAGATCACCTAATAATTTAAGTGTATCTTCTCTAAGAGTTCCTTGCAACTTTCCAAATTTCCTTTCAGTTGTTGCTTTGTTTGTAGACAATGGAATTAAATAAAAAAACACCTGTCATTCCAGGTGTTTCCTTGAGGTTTCCTAATTAATACTACTTATTATAGCATGACGGGTGGAGAAATGCAATGAATAATTTAAATTTTATAAAAAAGTTGACAATTGATTTGGAATATTGCCTTCCATCATATATATTTGCATAATATGTAAACAGTATGATACACTTAGTAAACGATGAGTAAAAAAGAATTAAAAGAAAAAGAACTTCAGGCACTCCGGTTTATCCGAAATGCCATAGTACACGATGGATATTCCCCTTCTGTAAGAGATTTAATGAACGAGTTAAAATATAAATCTCCTCGTTCAGCCCTGATTGTACTTAATAGTCTTATTGAGAAGGGCTGGTTAAATCGTAAGCTAGATAATTGTTTACAACTGCGTAAGGATATCGAGGAACAAGAAGATCACGCAAGGACGGTAAATATTCCACTTGTTGGTTCTGTTACTTGTGGTTCTCCAATATTGGCAGAAGAAAATATCGAGGCATTTGTTCCGGTTTCTAAATCTCTTGCACAATCTGGTAATAAGTATTTTTTGTTGCGCGCAACCGGTGATTCAATGAACCAAGCTGGCATTGATGATGGAGATATTTTATTAGTTCGCCAGCAATCATTTGCTGACAATGGTGATAAAGTGGTAGCTTTGATAGATGATGAGGCAACTGTGAAAGAGTTTCATAAAGAAAAGGATGTTGTTGTTTTGAAACCCAGATCAAGCAAAATGGAGTATAAACCAATTATATTATCAGATAATTTTTTAATTCAGGGCAAAGTAATATCGGTTCTACCTAATATTTATTAATAAAAATTAGAAATAACTATGAAAAAGAAAAGAAATATTCACACTACCTACAACGAAGACAATAAAGAGTGGCAAACAAAATTAGAAGGGCAACAAAAACCTCTGAAGACAGCCCCAACTAAAGAAAAGACCATGAAGGATTCTGTAAAAGAAGCAATAAAGAGAGAAGTCGAACATATTATTCACAACCGAGATGGGAAAATTAGCGACTCTGATAGTTATGGAAATGATCCATTCCCACCGAGAGATATGAAAAAATAATTATGGCATACGAAATTGATTATATTCCTGTTGGAACAGGTGAAAAAGGAGGGGATGCAATTTGCATGAGGTTTGGTAATTTCAATAATCCAGAACAACAATATGTTGTTGTTATAGATGGAGGAACAAAAAAATCTGGGGAAGCTATTATAGAACATATCGAAAAGTACTATGGTACTAAATATGTCGATCTAGTGGTAGCTACACACCTTCACAGTGATCATATTTCAGGATTGACTGAAGTCATTGAGGCTTTGACTGTAGAGAAGTTAGTTGTACATTGTCCGTGGGATTATACTTCTGCAATAAAAAAGATGACTAATACATCAAGTTCCTTAGATAGACTGGAAACTAAACTTGAAAAATCATTAAGTATGCTCTCAACACTTATTGATCTAACTGAAAAAAATAAAGTACAGATAATTCAACCATTTGCAGGTGATGAATTATTAAACGGAGTAAATGTTTTAGGACCAACTAGTGAATACTATAAAGAATTGCTTGTGAATTTTGGAGTAACACCAGAAGCTAAGAAACAGCACAAGATTGATCAACTCTTCACGAAAGCAAAAGAAGTAGTAAATTGGATTGCGGAGACATTAGATTTTGAAACTTTGAGTGATAATTATCCGGATACAACCCCAGAAAATAATTCAAGTTTAGTGTTGTTGTTTGAAATTGATGGCAAGAGATTTCTGTTTACAGGTGATGCAGGTAAGGATGCACTAACCCGTGTTATTGAATATTCCGAATCAAATGATATTTCCTTAAACAATTTAGATTTTTTTGATATCCCCCATCATGGAAGTAAAAGAAATCTTGGTCCTACTATTCTAAATTATATAAAACCTAAACAAGCTTTTATTTCTTGTCCTCCGCAAGGAGATCCTAAGCACCCATCAAGAAAAGTTGTTAATGCTTTAATACGGAGAGATTGTGCTCCTTGTACAAATAAACATTCAGCAACAATATGTTGTCCCTCTGATGATGCTCCCCAAAGAAAAGACTGGATCCCGATTACTCCCGAATCTTTCTATACTCAAGTGGAAGAATAATATGAAAGAACTATTTGACAAAATATCATCTTATAACATTTTCAACTATCTATTCCCTGGAGTAATTTTTGTTGTTATTTCCACAGAATTTACATCTTATTCATTTATTCAGGATAATCTTATTGTTGGAGTATTTATCTATTACTTTATAGGACTTGTAATAAGTCGGTTTGGTTCGTTGACCATTGAGCCTTTTTTGAAATCTATTTCGTTTTTGAAATTTGTCGAATACAAAGACTATGTTGATGCTTTAAAGAAAGATCCTCAAATTAATTTACTTTCAGAAGCCAACAACATGTATAGAACTCTCAGTTCAATGCTGTTTCTGTTACTTCTAGTAATTTTCTATGATCGAATAACCACCCTCTTCCAATTATCTCATCAATGGGATATTTGGATTTTTATAATTATCCTTTTGATTATGTTTTTGTTCTCATACAGAAAGCAAACTAGCTATATAAGAAAACGAGTTAGCAGTAATAAACTTTAATATGTCTATATATACTGAATTATATCCTGCTGTTGAGGAAGTATTAGAAATGTTGCCAGAAGAATTGGGTCCGTTTGTGTTGAGGCATCTTAATTCAGGACAAAGTCAAAAACTAAATCGGTACAACTTCACACTTGGAAATGATTCTGAATTTATAGAATGGGCAGGAGACAACAGAGAAGAAATTATGAAAAGATTTATGGTTGCTTGGATGTGGTTAGAAAAACAATTATTTGTTGCACCTCAACCTGGTCAATCAGGAGATTGGGCATTTATTACTCCACGGGGTTTGAAGGTTCTTGAATCTGAAGACTTTGAATCATATCAAAAAGATTATTTATTACCCATTGATAATCTTGATCCCATTCTAGTTAGGAAAGTAAAGCAACCATTTTTAAGAGGAGATTATGATAATGCGATACTTCAAGCCTTCAAAGAAGTTGAGGTTCGAGTAAGAAAAAAGGGAGGATTTTCAAAAGAGGATATTGGTGTTAAGTTAATGAGAAAAGCTTTTGGTTCTCCAGATGGACCACTTGTTGATGTAGAATCTTCTAAAGCCGAACAGAATGCAAGAATGGAATTATTTACTGGAGGTATTGGATTTTTCAAAAATCCATCAAGTCATAGAGATATAGTTTTTTTTGACCCGAAAGAGGTCGCCGATATTATTCATTTCTCTAACCAACTTTTGAGAATTGTCGATAGTATTGATGTTTAAAGCAGTAGCAAGATTGCATCTTGACAGTCAATTTCAACTGCGTTGGTCTGTCAGATGCAATCTTGGGGGAACACATTTCCCCTGACCCCTTTATTTATTTTGGGGAGGGTCGGAGGGGTACCCCCTCCGCGAGTTAGCGATTTGTCAGGTTTGACCGTCAACACGATAACTTGTTATCGAGCTCTTCTTCATTTACTTCACTCTCTATAAGTACTTTAT
>CAZNGA010000063.1:0-18872 GCA_964572485.1 uncultured Chitinophagales bacterium | reverse complement strand
ACCCTGCTATAAAGACACTTATCATATAAGTACCTTTAGCGGAAGAAGGTTTTGCTTTTACGATCGCGGTTAACAATTCAGAGGAATTTTCATAAATCTGTTGTGCACTAAAAGAGGCACGTCCTATTGAAGCATGAATAATCCCATATTTATCAACTCTATAAGCTATTTTACCTTTTTTTACTTCTTTTACAGTTCTTTCAATTTCATTAGTCACCGTACCTGATTTAGGGTTAGGCATTAAACCTCTAGGCCCAAGCACCTTACCGATCTTTCCCATTTTAGACATAACAGCAGGCATCGCAATAATAACATCAATATCTGTCCATCCCTGCTCAATTTTTTTTACATATTCATCTAATCCTACATGATCTGCACCTGCCGCTTTTGCTTCCTCCTCTTTATCAGGCGTGCACAAAACTAATACTGATTTGTCCTTACCTGTACCATGAGGCAATGAAACGGTACCTCTAACTACCTGGTCAGCATTTTTTGGGTCAACCCCTAATCTGATATGAAGATCTAGAGATGCATCAAACTTGGTCGTATTTACTGCCTTAATTAACTCACAAGCCTCTTGCAAATCATATTGCTTGTCAATCTCAATTTTTTCTATACTTTTCTTTCTGTTCTTAGTAATCTTCATTTCATATACATTATCTGATCAAGAATTTTCCCACGGGGGTTTACCTTTCACATTTATGCCCATACTCCTTGCAGTACCTGCGATCATTTTCATCGCTGATTCAATGGTAAAAGCATTCAGGTCCGGCATTTTTAATTCGGCAATAGATTTCACATTATCCCAGGTAACTGAACCCACCTTTATACGATTCGACTCCTCAGAACCTTTTTTCTTATTAGCAGCTTCCAAAAGCATAACTGCTGCCGGAGGTGTTTTAATAATAAAATCGAAGGATTTATCCCTATACACGGTAATAACAACAGGTAATACCTTACCGGGTTGCTCCTTACTTCTAGCATTGAATTGCTTGCAAAACTCCATGATATTAACACCTTTGGCACCTAAAGCCGGCCCAACTGGTGGCGCTGGATTTGCTTGTCCTCCTCTGATCTGAAGTTTTATAAAACCTTCTGTTTCCTTTGCCATTATTTATTATATTTGTTTTTCTACCTGCACAAAGTTCAATTCCACAGGTGTTCTTCTACCAAAAATCTTTACAATTACTTTAACCTTCTTTTTCTCCTCATAGACCTCTTCAATGGTTCCAAAGAATTCATTAAATGGTCCATCAATGATCTTCACTGATTCATCAACAATGAATGGTTCATTAATACTTTCCCCTGCTTCCTGCATCTCATCCACCTTTCCTAAAATTCTGTTTACCTCAGTCTTTCTAAGTGGTGTTGGCACATTCCCTCCAAGGAAATTGATCACACCGGTGACATTTACAATAGATTGAATAATATCTCCATTCAATTTTCCATCCTGTGCTTCAATCAATATATATCCGGGAAAAAAGTTCCTTTCCTGTGTCACCTTCTTCCCTCTTTTTATCTTAAAGACCTTTTCCGTTGGAACCAAGATCTGAGTAACAGACTTTTCCCAATTCGAACGGACGATCTCCCCTTGAAGATATTCCGTAAGTTTTTTCTCCTTACCGCTTAAAACTTTAAGTACGTACCATTTTTTATCATCTGCCATATCAACCATGGTGTTTAATCGAATAAATGATAATAAGTGGATAACACAAAGTCTGAAGCTTTATCCATCACAAAAATTACCATTGCAATGATCAAAGATGCGATCATCACTACAACTGCACTGCTCTGTAAATCTTCCCAGGTAGGCCAGGAAACTTTATAAAGCAATTCATTTACGGTATCCTTTATATAATAAGTAATCTTTTTCATCTAATATTTCTCTCGTTAATGCAGCACGGGTGGAGGGACTCGAACCCCCAGCCAATGGTTTTGGAGACCACTACTCTACCAATTGAGCTACACCCGTCTGAGAATTAATTCAGAGCTACTCAACTATTTCAACAACCTGACCGGCACCTACTGTTCTGCCACCTTCACGGATAGCAAAACGCAATCCTTTCTCCATGGCAACAGGAGCGATCAATTTGACTGAGATCGTCACATTATCTCCGGGCATAACCATCTCTACTCCATCAGGTAACACAGTCTCTCCAGTAACATCAGTTGTTCTAAGATAGAATTGAGGGCGATAATTATTAAAAAATGGTGTATGACGTCCACCTTCTTCTTTCTTCAATACATAAACCTCTGCTTTAAATGAGGTATGTGGGGTCACTGATCCAGGAGCGGCAACGACCATTCCTCTTTTGATCTCAGTTTTTTCAATACCTCTTAAAAGCAAACCAACATTGTCTCCGGCTTCACCTCTGTCAAGAATTTTTCTAAACATCTCAACACCAGTTACCGTTGATTTCATATCAGAACCAAAACCAATAATATCTACAGCATCTCCTGAATTGATCACGCCTCTTTCAATTTTCCCTGTGGCAACAGTTCCTCTACCAGTAATAGAGAAAACATCTTCAACAGGCATTAAGAAAGGTTTCTCAACATCTCTTTTTGGAGTAGGTATCTGAGAATCAACAGCAGCCATAAGCTCTTTGATAATTTCCATTTGCTCAGCATCATCGTTCAAGGCCTTTAATGCAGATCCCTTTACGATAGAAATATTGTCACCATCAAACTCATAGAAAGACAACAGTTCTCTAACTTCCATCTCGACCAATTCGATCAATTCCGGATCGTCAACAAGATCAACTTTATTTAAGAAGACAACGATGTTAGGAACACCCACCTGGCGAGCTAACAATATGTGTTCACGAGTTTGAGGCATAGGGCCATCATCACCCGCTACTACAAGTATTGCACCATCCATTTGAGCCGCTCCGGTAACCATATTCTTCACATAATCAGCATGACCCGGGCAATCAACGTGAGCATAATGTCTTTCAGCAGTTTCATATTCTACATGAGCAGTATTGATTGTAATACCTCTTTCCCTTTCCTCCGGGGCATTATCAATGGAATCAAAAGACTTTTCCTCAGCCAAACCGTCTTTAGACAGTGTACGCGTAATGGCAGCAGTCAATGTCGTTTTACCATGGTCAACGTGACCTATAGTACCCACATTGACGTGCGGTTTTGTTCTTTCAAATTTTTCTTTAGCCATGACAATTTATTTTAATAGATTAAATAATTACAAATTAATAATTGAGCCAATGACGGGAGTTGAACCCGTGACCTCGTCCTTACCAAGGACGCGCTCTAGCCACCTGAGCTACATCGGCAGAATAACTTTATTTTTTCAAATGCATTTCATTTCCCTAAAATTTTAAATACCTCAACTGCCGCACACTGCACAATATCAAAATTTAGAGCGGCGGACGGGAATCGAACCCGCGACCCTCAGCTTGGAAGGCTGATGCTCTACCAGCTGAGCTACCACCGCAAGTTATCTTATATGCAAATGAGTCAAACTTCCATCACTTTCAATACTTCAAATCTCCTCAATAACTCAAATCATTCTTTCAATGAACACGTGTGGGGAGAGGAGGATTCGAACCTCCGTAGGCGTACACCAACAGATTTACAGTCTGCCCCATTTGGCCACTCTGGTATCTCCCCAGTTTGCAAAGCATAAAACCCTTTCTTGCCGGTGTAATTCATACTAACAATTCCCTCTCATCTTTCCAACTTGCAATATTGAGCCAGTGGAGGGATTCGAACCCCCGACCGACTGATTACAAATCAGTTGCTCTGACCAACTGAGCTACACTGGCAAGTCGAAATTTTTGCCAATTGAGCTACAACGACAATCCTAATAAATAACAAACTTTTTTTGGTTGCCTAAGAATATCCCACACTTAAAAAAAGGTTGCAAATTTATGGATTTATTCTTTAACATTCAAATAATTCAATGCTTTTTTAACTTTTGTTTTTCTCTTTACTTTTCCTTAGTTGTCTACGAATAGAATCAGTTGCCAATCCTGCTGAAACTTCGAACGATTTTGAGTGCTCTTTTGCAAACAAAATCTTACCCCGAATGCGCACCTTAATTTCCACAATTTTATTCTTGATATTACTCCCCTCCTGGTCTAACTTGAGAAATACCTCGATACTAATTATTATATCCTGGTAGACATCAAGCTTTTGGATCTTTTTATTAATGTAAGCCAACAATTTTTTATCTGCGTCAAAGTGAATAGACTGTATTTTTGCTTCCATAATTCAATATTTATCCTTCAGGATGCGCCTGTTTATGAATTTTCTTTAATTGTTTTATCGTATTATGTGTATAAACCTGAGTAGCAGCTAAACTAGAATGTCCTAATAACTGCTTAATTGCATTCAGATCCGCACCATTATTTAACAAATGAGTTGCAAAGGTATGCCTGATCACATGTGGGCTCTTTTTTGTGATTGTAGTTACATAACCTAAGAACTTATTGACCACCCGGTATACAAATTTTGGGTATAACTTATTTCCCTTGTCAGTCACTAATAAATAGGGGTGATCTATATTTGGGAAAAGTGTAAGCTTCTTATCCATATACGCAGTGATGCTCATCTTCAGGTTGTCATCATAAGGGATGATGCGCTCTTTATTCCCCTTTCCTAACACCTTTAAGGTGTTGTTATTCAAATCAATATGATCCTGGCTTAAATGGATAAGCTCCGTTAGCCGAATACCGGTAGAATACAATATTTCAAAAATCAATTGGCTCCTTAATCCTTTAAATCCTCCTTCAAACCCTATGTTTTCGAAGAGGTCAACCAAATCGGTCTGCTCAACATATACAGGAAGCTTTTTTGAAATTTTGGGTGGCAACACTTTTAAAGAGGGATTCTTAACGATCGTACCCTTCTTTATTAAGAACTTTAGATAAGATTTTAATGAAGATAATTTTCTATTGACACTTCTTGCAGAAATTCCCTTATCCATCAATTCAACGATCCACGAACGAATGTGCAGATGATCGATCTTTTCAATTTGCAAGATCCCGTGACCTTCCTCTATAAAATTAAAAAATTGAAATAAATCTTTTTGGTATGCCAAAATCGTATGGGGGGAGTATCTCCTTTCCAATTTCAAATATTGTATGAAATCTGTATCGAGCATTGTAGATGAACCCATACAAAAAATCAAGAAGATGATTAAAAAAACAGACGAAACCCTTTACTCGTTCTCTTGCAACTTTTGGACATAGATGGCCTTGAGCACCTCTACTCTCCTTTTAACAGAACTCTTCACAAAATGCTTTCTGCCCCTAAGTTCCTTGAGGACACCTGCCTTGTCAAATTTCTTTTTATATTTCCTTAAAGCCCTGTCTAGGGAAACACTCTCTCTAATATCTATGATTAACATAAGTCTGCTCCTGATTAAAAAATTGACTGCAAAGGTATCATTTTTTTCATAAAATCCCCTGTTTTTTGCAATATTTTTCCTTTGTATTGCTATTAACTAATTAGATCCTTAGCGATAACTACCTTTTGAATCTCAGAGGTCCCTTCACCAATAGTGCATAATTTTGCATCTCGGTAATATTTCTCAACCGGATAATCTTTGCTATACCCATAACCGCCAAAGATCTGAACAGCTTCATTAGCGATCTTCACCGCAGATTCTGCAGCAGCATATTTGGCCATTGCTGAAAACTTGGTAACGGGCTTCTCCTTATTGATAAGATCAGCTGCCTGATAGATAAGCAGTTCCGCTGCATCGATCTCTGTGATCATATCAGCCAACTTGAAGGATACTCCCTGAAATTCACTGATGGGCTTGCCAAACTGTTCCCGCTCTTTGGAATATTCCAAAGCAGCCATAAACGCACCCTTTGAAATACCCAATGCCAGAGCTGCAATAGAAATTCTACCACCGTCAAGAACCTTCATGGATTGAATAAATCCTTCTCCAACTGCTCCAATGACATTATCATTATGGACCTTACAATTATCAAAGATCAATTCAGTGGTCTCCGAAGCTCTCATCCCTAATTTATTTTCTTTGCGACCGGCTTCGAAACCCGGAGTTCCCATTTCAATACCAAAAGCAGTCATCCCATGGCTATCACCAATTTCGCCGGTTCTTGCGATCACAACGGCTAAATTTCCTGACTTACCATGCGTAATGAAATTCTTTGCCCCATTTATGATCCAATGATCACCATCCTGTTTTGCAGTGGTCTTCATGGCACTTGCATCTGAGCCCGTATTTGGCTCTGTCAGCCCCCAGGCACCTATCCACTCTCCTGTGGCTAATTTTGTAAGCCACCTTTTCTTTTGCTCTTCATTGCAAAAATATAGAACATGATTGGTACATAATGAGTTATGAGCTGCAACAGAAAGGCCTATAGAACCATCTATCTTTGCTAACTCAGAGATCACGGTTACATATTCAAAATACCCAAATCCTGTCCCATTATACTCCTCAGGTACCAAGACACCCATAAGCCCTAACTTCCCCAATTCCTTTAAACAGTCGATAGGAAACTCTTGTGCTTCATCCCACTTCATCATATTCGGCTTTATATGTCTCTCCCCAAAGTCAGCGATCATCTCAGTGATCATCTTTTGGTTCTCGTTGATTTCAAAATTCATTGTTATAAGTGTTTAACTTATGATAATAATAAGTAGCTAATAATTGGCCAATGTAATAATATTTTCACTAAATGGCCTTAAATGATCCTTGCCGCCTAAAAAATCCAGAGACACTAAAAAGGAAAATGCGGCAACTTCAGATCCCTCTTCTTTTAATAACTCAGCAACTGCAACTGCTGTACCACCCGTAGCTAGTAGATCATCATGGATCAATACTTTGCTCCCTTCCTTAAGATCAGCCTTATGCATCTCAATAGTTGCACTTCCATACTCCAGATCATAGGTGCGTTCAATGGTCTCACCAGGCAACTTGCCTTTCTTTCTTACGGGAACAAAAGGAATATCCATTTTTTGTGCAAGAGACAAGGCGAATAAAAACCCCCTGCTCTCAATAGCCGTAATTACACTTATATCCAAATGCGCTAGCCTTTCAACAAAAGCATTGACTATATCAGTACACAATTGTGGATTTAAAAAAATAGGTGTAATATCTTTGAATACAATTCCTTCTTTGGGGAAATCCTTTACGTCTCTTATTGCTTCCCCTATCCTTTCTTCGATCATCTTATTGTAAGGTATGGTTGGATCTTATGATACAATTTCTCGTCAACTAAATAGGAAACTTTGATATCTATAATATTCTGATAATTTCCATGTTGGTCTTTGTAAGCAATGATCCAGTTCGCTAATTGTTTGCTAATATACGGATGTTTTACCAATTGCAAATATTCTACTTCATTAATATTAATGTGGGTAATCATTGAATCATCTACCTCCAAAAATGGCATGATCTCGGTGAATAAAATGGAATCGATCCCATAAACATCAAGCAGTTGCTCAACCCTGTAAAATCCGCCTAAGGCATTCCGATATTTCAAGATCCTTCCTGATAGCACCTCACCAATACCTTTTAATTGTTTCCAACCTGCCAGATCAGCATGATTGATCTCAATTTTCACCGGTATTGTAATCGGACTCCCCTTTCTGAGATCAGCATTCTCATCGGCTGGGATCAAAATATAGTCAAACAACCTTTCGTACAAAACCTTAGGAAATCCATAGATCTTGGTCAGGTCTTCTTTTCGATAAAACCTACCTCCCTTTTCCAAATAATTGGTAAGTGTATTGACCACTCTTTTTGGTACTCCAAGTTGATTCCACCCCTCAGCTGACAGGGTATTCGGATCAAAATAAAATGGATCGGGCAAAGCAATAGATCCGTGAGGATCCTTGATATTTGTGCGATCCACAAAATCATTACTCATTCCTCCAAGGGTATCCATTTGTATTGACTCCTCGAACCCTTGAATTTCCTTTTCAAATTCTGAACCATCAATAGGAATTGTCTTTTTGCTGATTAAAATAATGGATGGAGAAAGTATCACTACCCCTAAAATGATCAGGAGAATAAGGATCCCATTCCTCTCCTTATTACTAAAGGTTAGGAATTCTAACAGATGTTTTAGCATCAGTAAAATAGTTAGGTTAAAAAAAGATTCATTTTGAGATCAAATGCTGAAACACATACAAAAGCCAACAGGGGCCAGGAAGGATATTGAGATGTGCAGTGGAGACTCAATTGGTAATAAAACACCGTGGCCAATTACAATGTCCTCCACCCATAAAACTGATCCTATAAAAGTAACAATAATCTGACAAGATTCCATTGGGGAAATGATATTATGCGCAAAAAAACTTCTTCATTCTGAAGAGATAAATTTCAAAAACACATAAATTGGGCGGGAATACAAAACTTACATACATTTGTTCTGTCTTTTATCTAAAACACTATTATGAAAAAGATCCCCATTTTACTCTTTTCAATACTATTACCCTTAGTTGCTTTTTCACAAGAGGAATATCAGAATGCTTCGATAGTTGCTGAAAGAACCATTGATGAAAAGATCAATGACATCGTTGCACCGATCACTGATATCATTGAAAGAGTGATATTCGCATCCTTCGACTTTAACGTTGGAGGAGAAGACATTGGAGTTCCATTCGTTCTCGTTTGGCTGGTGCTTGCTTCCATTCTATTCACCTTCTATTTTAAATTTGTCAATATCAAACATTTCATACTCTCAATAAATATTCTTCGAGGGAAATATACTGACCCAAATGAAAAAGGGGAAGTCTCTCATTTTCAAGCGTTAACAGCTGCACTATCAGGGACTATTGGTTTGGGTAATATTGCCGGTGTGGCTATAGCCATTTCCCTGGGAGGGCCGGGAGCCACATTCTGGATGATACTTGCAGGGTTGTTAGGAATGTCCTCAAAATTTGCAGAATGTACATTAGGTGTGAAATATCGAAATATTGGGGAGCATGGGAAGGTATTTGGCGGGCCCATGTATTATTTAAGCAAAGGATTTGCAGACCTTAAAATGTCTATTGAAAACAAAGAGCATAATTACAGTAAAATGGGTAAGATCCTTGGTATATTCTTTGCCATCGCTTGTATCGGGGGTTCAATAGGTGGAGGTAATATGTTTCAGGTAAATCAGGCCTTCAAACAATTTTCCGGAATTGAAGACATTCAGGGTACCTGGATAGCTGAGAATGGCTGGTTCTTTGGACTGGTTATTTCATTGTTTGTAGGGATAGTTATCATTGGAGGCATCAAAAGCATTGCCAATGTAACCGATAAGATCGTACCATTTATGTGTGGTGTATATATCATTGCAGCTTTTGTAGTCATATTCTATAATTACACAGAGATCCCAACAGCATTTTCAGCGATCATCAAAGGGGCATTTGCACCTATGGCGATCACAGGTGGTATCGTTGGTGTGTTCATTCAGGGATTCAAAAGAGCTGCATTTTCCAATGAGGCAGGAATTGGATCCGCTTCAATAGCACATGCTGCAGTAAAGACCAACAACCCTGTAAGCGAGGGGCTGGTAGCTCTGCTGGAACCTTTTATTGATACTGTTGTCGTTTGTACCATGACTGCATTGGTGATCGTAATTACGGGACAATATCAAAACTACTCAGGAGGAGGCACCGATGTTGGAATTGCCCTTACATCTGATGCCTTTGAAACAGTTATTGTTTGGTTCCCATATATTTTAACATTAGCGGTCATATTATTCGCTTTTTCAACGATGATTACTTGGTCCTATTATGGCATGCAAGCCTGGTATTATCTCTTTGGAAGTTCAAAAGCTGTAGAATATTCTTATAAATTGATGTTTTGCGGATTCGTGATCATTGGTGCTGCAAGCAGCCTTAAAGCGGTGGTCGGATTTTCCGATGCGATGATCTTTGCCATGAGTTTCCCGAATATCATTGGATTGATATTCTTATTACCTGTTGTGAAAAATGAGTTGAACACGTATCTCGCGAATATAAAAAGTGGGGAGATCAAAACGTACAAATAGGATAGTGAGCTTTACCTATCCTACAAATGATCACCTTAATTTGGCAAGATCATGATTTTCTTCGTGAAGGAATGGTTTTCATCTTTTACTTCCAAATGATAGGTCCCTGTACTTAATTTCGAGAGGTCAATTTTAGTGGTAGTTCCCATATTCGTGTGGTCTGCTACATACACTTTTTCCCCAAGGATATTGTACACAACTATCGATGCATTTATCATCTTAATTCCATCAAGTGCGATGATCACTTCCCCTAAAGTTGGATTTGGGTAAATAGCAAAATTTGCTGTTTGCTCATTATCATTGATACCGGTAAAATCAAGGTCATACAAAATGAGATCGTCTAAGGCAGCTTCTACCAAACTCCCAGTTCCTTCATCTGAAGCGACGAATTTCAATTGGACCATTCCAAGCTCACTAATATAATCACTTACCTTAAATGCAAAGTGGCGCCAACTTCTATCGGTGGTCCGGGTATTCTCAATCTCCTGCCAAGGTTGCCCAACTAGTGAAATATACACCTCCCAATAATCATTATTTGGATTATTGCCCTGATCATTAGTATACCATCTATGGTACCCGAATGCCGGATCCAAATAAGATGAAAGGTCAAAAACGGGCGAGAAAAGTGTGGTCTTTCCTCCATCAATATCCTGAACACCTATGGCATTCATGGTATTCATTGCATTACCAGTTACTGCACAGATATTAGTCCCATTTTGGGTATGATCAGATCCCGTCTGAACCGTATTCTCTGGGGTGGGAATGTTCGGGTTTGAATGAGAAGCTATTGGCTCTTCAATTACCCATATTCCTGTGGTGGCATCATCATCACCATCCTGCAGGGTCCAATTCGTACCATAATCATCCATATTTTCGTTGATCATTTCGCCATATCCTACCAATGAGATGTAAGGAAGATTTGGAGATGATCCAGTAACCCCAAAAGGAGTCACATCTTTTGACCCACAAATATTTGTAGTCTCAAAATAGTACTTCAGGATCGTACCTACCGGTTGCGATGGGATTACAGCCAGGTAATTAGAAGTGCCTGTATCAGGGTTTAGGTCTAGTGACAACCAGGGGTTGACATCTTTTGTTTTATAATATAGTTTGAGTCCGCTGTAATACCATCCATAGGTTGTGGAAAAATCAACTACAATGGGTATCCCTTTATTGGCACCTCGTGTAGGATCGAACTCATGAGCACTCTCCATATCAATAGTAAGGCTTATGCCATGTGCACTAAATGCACAAGAGATCGCTTGATCATTTGGCGATCCATTGGTCAGGTCTCCATCATCATCATCAGCCAAAAGTGCATCTAATAATACATCTCTATAGAGCTGTCCTTCCAGACCACTTGATCTCATCGCTAATCCAAATAGCGTTTCCGAAAACAAGTCCATCATCTGTTGCACATCACCAAAATCCACTGCGAGATCCCACCAGCTACCCGCAATGATCTCACCGTTGCCATGTGTACTACCGGAATAATCATCTGGATAAACTTTAGGATTGACATCATAGCGCCTTACATAATAAGAAGCGCTATTTGTAAAACCCTTTCCGATCACAGGGTCTTCTGTAGTTCCAAAAGACCATACATCTGCATACCCCTCTCCCAAAGAGCCATTCTGAAATTGACTTCCATAGGTGGAATAGAACTGATCATTGATCCCATGACCATACTCATGATATACAACACTGCCAACTCTGGCAATTGAATTGCAACCCCCGCCAGCGGTATAGAAATTGATAGAAGGGCCGGCACCTGAATAGAAGGCATTGCAACTACCATCAACTCTGTCAACTCTTGTCATCAATGAGAAATCCATTCCATTGAATCCAGGTAGTTTTGACTTCATGTAATCATGAATAATATTCACATGATAATATGCGGACCTGTGACTTATATTAGCTGCACCATCCAAAACCACTAAGTTCAATCCTGTATCAACTGAAGCATCAGTCATCGGGCTTACGGTTCCATATTGACCTGTAACGACCCTTGACCATCGTCCAACTAAATATACCGATACTGAGTCTACAGTATTTGGCAATGACAATTCACCAATTGAGTCTGTATAATAGTAACCCAGGCCATGAGCATATACTCTTGCATTGGCAACCGGCCTTACTCCCGATGAATACAATGGATGCCTAATATCTACTGTGGCATTTGCTTGAACTAATACCGTTGAAGCATTAGTTACTTTATTGATCCTGTATAACACTTTCCCTGTGGCCACATCTACCAGTGTATAAAAATATCCAGGCATCTTATTTTGCTCATCATAGGTACTAACATACACTTCATGTACCAAATGATATTCGTATCTCTCTTTTCCCGGGATGGGTAGGATCTTTAAGTCAGGCATAATGTTCACTTCTGTAGCGTTTGCCTGTAAACCAACTGCTGCCAGATTTTTGATGGCTTCCTCTCCAATGGAAGAAGAAAGAGGTAGGTCTATATCATTGAAAATATCCAACCCGAACATAGCCACTCTATTATCTAAAGTGATCCGTAATGTAATTCTGCTATTCAACACTTCCAGATCATTATAATATTGTACAAAATCTACGTAGTGATATTTTGAAGTTCTTGCGTTGTCCAACCTGATATCCAAAGAAGAAGTAGAAAACCCGGATAGTTGGTGTTCAATGAAATATTTGGCATTTGCTGCAATATCTCCATTATTGTTGATCAAAATAGGTTTACCAAATGCACGATGGGGCTGCCCACTCAATTCATCAAATTCAACATACCATGCTCCATATCTCCTTTCAAATTCCTGCCAGGCAGATTGCTCTTTAAGTACTTTTTGATTATTTCTATCAGGTAATTGCTCCCCACTAATAAAGGAGATCTCCTCTTGGCTATTATGATCCTGAGCGCTTCCAAAAGAAACGATTGAAATTGCAAACAGAGTAAGTGTAAGAAATTTTATACTTCTCATGACTTTTTATTTTTATAATCACCTAACTGAGAAACAACTAAGATACTATAAAGTTAAACACTAAAATCCAAACCATCATAGGCTAATTCAATGTTTTTTGGCAAATTTGGAGTTATTTCCACGTATTTTCCCATTTGATGGCTAATATGTGTCAAACACCCTCTTTCAGGATCCAGTTCCCTCAAGATATCAATGGCTTCATCCAGGGTAAAATGCGAGATATGTGGTTCTTTTCTTAAAGCGTTCAATACTACGAGTTTGGAGCCATGGATGAGCTTCATCGACTCCGGGGAAATATAATTGGCATCAGTGATGTAGGTAAAGTCTTTGATCCTAAAACCTAACACCTCCAATTTGTAATGCATTACTTTTATCGGAGTAATGGTAACTCCTGAGATTTGAAACGGTTGGTCATCAATTGTGTGCAACTTTACTTCTGGAATTCCGGGGTATTTCAACTCCTCCTCAAAAGCATACTTAAACTCACTTTTTAGAGCTTCCTGAACGTTAGATGTTGCATACACATCCATTTCCTTCTGTTGCACAAAATTAAATGCCCTTACTTCATCCAATCCTCCAATATGGTCTTTATGCTCATGGGTGAAAATGATAGCATCCAACCTCTCTATTCCCTCTCTGAGCATCTGCTGCCGGAAATCAGGGCCTGCATCAATAACAATATTGATTTCGTCTACTTCAATTAAAACCGACGTTCTTAAGCGGTTATCTCTTATGTCATCAGAATGACAAACACTACACTTACATGCTATCACCGGGACCCCCTGGGATGTGCCGGTTCCTAAAAATGTGATCTTCAAGGTATATAATATCTAATTACAGAATAATTATTTAGTTATATTTACCAACTTCCAATACAATAAATTGCTAAAACGAATTTTGAAGATAGCAAAAATGGCAAAATATATTCTTATTATTTGCATGCTTGCAGCAGGTTCAGCTTATGGGCAAAATATTAAGGCGAGCCTCTTGCTTGGATTCAATGCATCGCAGGTGGATGGTGATACTTATGCGGGCTATCATAAGGTAGGACTAAATACCGGCGTTTCAGCTTTGGTTCCAATTTCAAAGCGATTTTCCTGGAATATAGAATTGCTTTATAATCAGAAAGGAAGCAGAAAATTTGCGAACCCAAAAGATGGAGATAATGTTTCTTATAAATTGGTCCTCGATTATGCTGATGTACCTTTGCTCTTCAATTATCATGATAAAGACAAAATATCATTTGGATTGGGGGTAAGCATGGGTGCTCTGGTTAGATTTAAAGAGTTTCAAGATGAAATTGAAACGCTTAGCACTACAGATGATTATAAGAAATTTGATTACAATTTATTGTTTAATGGGCAATACAACTTTAGCCCTCATTTTGGCATTAATATCAGGTATGCTATTTCCTTTCTCAATATCTCTAATATTGGAAAACAGAAGATCAACAAGATGGTTACTTTTAGATTGGTATATGTGCTGAATCCCGAAAAAAGTTCATTCAAATAGCTCACCTGTTTGGGTAGGCGGTGTTTTCCCAAGATGTTCGAAAGCTAATTTAGTGGCTTCTCTGCCACGTGGAGTTCGGCTTATATATCCTTCCTTAATAAGAAATGGTTCGTAAACTTCTTCAATGGTTCCCGGTTCCTCACTCACGGCTGTTGCAATCGTGGTAATCCCTACCGGTCCGCCACTGAATTTCTCAATGATGGTGGTCAAAATGCGGTTATCCATATCATCCAATCCATGCTCATCAACATTAAGTGCCTTTAGGCCATACTTGGCTATCTCTACATCAATGATGCCCTTACCTTTTACCTGAGCAAAATCCCTGATCCTCCGTAGCAGATTATTAGCAATCCTTGGTGTGCCTCTGCTCCTCCCTGCGATCTCATAAGCACCCTCATCGCTAATTTCTATTTCCAGAATGGATGAAGAACGAAGGATGATCCTTTTCAGAACCTCGGCATCATAATATTCTATTCTTGAGTTAATGCCAAAGCGGGAACGAAGCGGAGCTGATAACAGTCCGGATCTTGTTGTTGCACCAACTAAAGTAAAAGGGTTTAAATTGAGTTGAACGGATCTTGCATTTGGTCCACTTTCAATCATTATATCGATCTTATAGTCTTCCATGGCCAGATACAGATACTCTTCAATGACCGTGTTCAGGCGATGTATCTCATCGATGAAGAGAACATCCTTTTCCTCTAAATTCGTGAGCAGGCCAGCGATGTCACCAGGTTTTTCCAAAACAGGTCCAGAGGTGACCTTACAGTTTACCCCAAGTTCATTGGCAACAATGTGAGCTAGGGTTGTCTTACCTAATCCAGGAGGGCCGTGTAGTAGCACATGGTCAAGGGCTTCTTCCCTGCTAGAAGCCGCCTGAATAAATATCTTTAGGTTCTCTATTATTTTTTCCTGTCCGGCAAAATCCTCGAATTGATTGGGGCGAAGTACCCGTTCCATTTCCTCCTCTGCTGGAGATAATTGTTCATTTGTAGGATCAATGTTGGGATTCGTCATAATGATTATGTGGTTGCAATATACTCATTTCAAAAATAAGGATTATTAATCACTTCGTCATAAAAAAGGGTGCGTTATACAAATATACCTTATATCCCTGAAGACCATAGCTACAATTTAAATCAAAAATTGGATCAAAATACCCGATCATATTCCGTACCTTTGTGGCTCAATTGATCTTTAAGAAAAACTATAATAATGAGTGGAGAAAAAATCACTTTTGAAAACGGGAAATTAAATGTTCCTGATCATCCTGTTATCCCCTACATTGAGGGAGATGGCATAGGACCTGACATTACTTCAGCAGCGCTGAATGTATTCAATTCTGCTGTTGAAAAGGCATACCAGGGGAAAAGAAAAATTGAATGGAAAGAGATTCTTGCCGGGCAAAAGGCATTTGACTCTACACAAAATTGGCTTCCCGATGAAACATTGGATGGAATGAGAGAATATTTAGTGGGTATTAAAGGGCCATTAACCACTCCGGTAGGAGGTGGGATCAGGTCATTGAATGTTGCGTTGAGGCAAATTCTGGATCTCTATGTATGCTTACGTCCAGTCAGGTGGTTCAACGGTGTTCCTTCCCCAGTTAAGCATCCTGAATGGATCGAGATGGTCATTTTTCGTGAAAATTCAGAAGATATTTACGCAGGAATTGAATGGATGGCAGGAACTCCTGAGGTAGAAAAGGTAAAAGCATTCCTTCAGGATGAAATGAAGGTCGAAAAGATTCGCTTTCCGGACACTACATCAATAGGTATAAAACCAGTTTCTATTGAAGGTACTCATCGGCTGGTGAAAGCTGCCATCGAATACGCTCTTCAGCACAACAGAAAATCAGTTACCCTTGTCCACAAAGGCAATATCATGAAATTCACAGAAGGTGCCTTTAAGAATTGGGGTTATGAGATAGCTGAGAAGGATTATGGTGACAAAGTCTTCACATGGGCACAATACAATAAGATAGCTGAGGAACATGGCGTTGAAGAGGCCAACAAAATGCAAGATGAAGCTATCAGCAGCGGTAAAATGATCATTAAAGATGTGATAGCTGATGCCTTCCTACAGCAAATTCTTACAAGACCTAAAGAATATGATGTGATCGCTACGCTTAATTTAAATGGTGATTATATCTCTGATGCATTAGCGGCATCAGTAGGTGGAATAGGAATCGCACCCGGAGCAAACATCAATTATACTACAGGGCATGCACTCTTTGAAGCCACCCATGGTACGGCTCCCAAATATGCGGGATTAGATAAAGTGAATCCAAGTTCATTGATCCTTTCAGGCGCCATGATGTTTGAATATTTGGGTTGGAATGAGGCAGCTGATCTAATATATGGTGGAATTGAAAGGTCCATCAACGAGAAGCGTGTAACCTATGATTTCCACAGATTAATGGAAGGAGCTACTTTATTGAAATGCTCAGAATTTGGGAATGAGATCGTTTCCAATATGACCACAGTAGCCGTATAGCTCAACCATTTTTCAACTAAACAGAAGGGCAGGTTGGCGCGCAATTACCTGCAAGAACTTCTCATCCCATTTTGCGTATACCCTTTTTCAGTGCAATGATTTTGCATGAATTATCGTTATACAAACGGACCATATAGCTGAATTACCACAGATTTAGTATATTTATACAACATGAAACCATTTTCCAAATTAATTTTGATCCTCTCCTTTATGCTGCTAACCATAAGCGGAAGAGCGGCCTACATGTTGATACCTATGGACATGTCTCAAACTGACCACTTAAAGTCATATGGCATTGCATACTGGGTCCTTCAACATAATATCAAAGTGGATTGGATGTTGAATTATCGAGGAGGTAGTTTTGCTTTTTCCCATTCAAAGGTGTTTGAGAATGAATGTCTCATTAGAGGAGTCAGCTATGAGATCATAGCAGATGCTCAATATCAAAAGATCGTTTTGGATATTGCAAATCCGGAAGCGAATATGGATATTATGAAGCTGGAGAAGATCCCCAAGATCGCAGTATACTCCCCAAAGAACAAACTGCCATGGGACGATGCAGTAACCCTTGTGTTGACCTATGCAGAGATCCCCTATGACGTACTATATGATGATGAAGTGCTGGAAGGGAAGCTCCCATTATATGACTGGCTTCACTTGCACCATGAAGATTTTACCGGGCAATATGGCAGGTTCTATTCCGGGTATCACAATGCTGCCTGGTACAAAGAAGAAGTTCGAGTTCAGGAAGCCATGGCTGCAAAATATGGATACTCAAAAGTGTCACAGCTGAAATTGGCAGTGATCAAAAAGATCCGTGATTTTGTTACCGGTGGTGGATTCATGTTTGCCATGTGTTCAGCTACAGATTCCTATGATATCGGATTGGCTGCAGAGGGGATTGATATTTGCCACCAAATATATGACGGAGATGCAATAGATCCTTCTGCACAGAAAAAATTAGACTTTAATAAGTCTTTTGCATTTGAGAATTTTCTACTGGAAAAGAGGCCGCTCTTCTATGAATACTCTAATATTGATGCCACCCAATTCAGAAGGGTACCCAAGCAACTTGACTTTTTTACCCTATTTGAATTTTCAGCAAAATGGGATCCAATACCTACGATGCTAACACAATGCCATCAAAAATCCATAAAAGGATTTATGGGTCAAACCACTGCTTTCAGAAAGCAGGTAGTAAAGCCCAATGTCCTGATCCTTGGTGAAAGCAAAGCATTCAATGAAGTACGCTATATTCATGGGGAATATGGATATGGGACATGGACCTTTTATGGTGGACACGATCCTGAAGATTATCAGCATTTTGTGGGGGACCCTCCTACTGACTTGAGTTTACACCCCAATTCGCCGGGGTATCGCCTTATCCTCAATAATATTCTATTCCCTGCTGCAAAAAAGAAAAAGCAGAAGACCTGATCTTTTGGGAATCTCTAATCTCCTAAATTCAAAACATTAAATCACAAAGCGGGATTATTAAATACGAAAACCGAAACTCTAAATTCGAAATAAATTGTAAACTATAAGAAAATCCCAAACGAAAGCCTGCATAATATTTCGGATTTCGTGGTTCCTGCCCGACTGCGTCAGTCAGGCCTGCCCAACTTCGTCAGTCAGGCGGGCCTGCCCAACTTCGTCAGTCAGGCGGGCCTGCCCGACTATGTTAGTCAGGCGGGCAGATTTCGGATGTAACCTTTTAGATGTCCCCTATTAGTGATCGTGTTCCGAATTTCTCTTCTTCCCTTCTTTCTTTTCTTCTTTCTATTTACTAACCTACTATACAATATTATTATTTCACGGAATGCTCTACCAACAGCGATGAAAGAGAGGTCTTTCACACTCACTTGCAATTAGGATGTAACTTTTTCGTGAAAACTGTTTCTTTTTGTTTGCTCAAAAAGCGGTA
>CAZNGA010000062.1:0-19026 GCA_964572485.1 uncultured Chitinophagales bacterium | reverse complement strand
TTCTTTAATACATTTGCAAGTATTTTGAACAGTGAAACAGTTATTTACATATAAATATATTTTTCTCTCTTTTCTTTTAGGGGATTGCAATAGGGCTTTTGAAATTATGTTCTTTTTCAGTTTAAGACATGACAAAAGTCATTTTTTATTTAGTAAATAATTAAAAAATTTGCGGTTAGAATTTAAAATAAATTATTCATCATTAAAATTACTTACTATGAAAACTAAAAATGTAATACAACTTTCCTTTTTATTGCTTGCAGGAATGATCTTTATCTTTTCTGTAGGTTGTAAGGAAGGACCAGCTGGTGCTACCGGACCAGCAGGCGCTGCAGGTGCTGCAGGTGCTCAGGGTGTCAAAGGTGATCCTGGAACAAATGGTAGTGGAATGGTAACTGCTGCTGATTCTACTGCTTATCTTGCGGCTGACGAATATAATGGAGGTCAACTGTATGATGCATTTACAAAGGTGCTTACTGTCACTGACACTACTATTTTAAATAATAGGAATTTCTTTAGGTGCAAACAATGCCATGGGTGGGATCTTATTGGAACTAAAGGAGCTTATATTAGTAGAGCATCTAGTGCCACACGCCCTAATGTTGCTCCAAATAACTTACGTGCTTTTGCAGGTGCAAGTAATATCAAAGAAGTGTTTAATGCTGTGAAGCATGTTGGCGGCCGTACCCATAAGACCGGGAAAGTTGGTGGTGTATCAGCATTAAATGATATTATGCCTGATTACAGCTCTATTCTCTCCGATTCTGACGTTTGGGATATTACTAAGTTCCTCATGGAAGGAGCATTTAATCCTGATGATATTTATGACCTGGTAACAACGGGCATATATCCAACTGGATCCTATGTACAGAAAAATATCGGTGCTGATGGAGTTGCTGCAACTGGAGCTACCTATTATGCTGCAACTTGTGCAAGTGTAAGTTGCCATGGTGCAGATGGAACAGGGATCGCCATTGAAGCGCAATATTATCTTGGTGATTTCTTTAGGTCAAAAGCTTATGAAGCTCAGCATAAATTGAAATTCGGACAGCCCGGTACTGCAATGAATGCTTTTACTAGTGCTACATTGCAAGATGTTCTTGACGTATTTGCAGCCGGTCAGGATACTACTGCTTTCCCTTCGTTCTAAATATTTAGGATCGAACATAGCGTTAGTATAGTATAGTTTGATGAATATTAGGCTGTCTTAAAAGCTAAAGTCTGAGTTCGTGTTCTGATGAAACATGGGGTTTACAACAGTTTTTGAGACAGCCTTTTTGCTTTAACAATATTACCTATTTTATTTTATCACTTCCTAATTAATTTTGATTAAGGACGTAAATTATATAGTAACAGTGGATTATTAATTAGAGAAGTCAAAATATGATTTATATCATATAGTAAGCTAACAATTGTCATTGTTTTTTACTAATAAAGGGAAGTACTTTGTACTTGAGTTATTTAATAACCAACAAAATTTTTTGCGATGCGTTATTTGATTTTCGTTTTATTATGTTCAATGATTCTGACTTCATGTGAATATGATTTTTATGCAATAGAGCCTACTGTACCAGCAGCCCCAACCGGAGGTGATCCTGTAAGTTTTAGTGGTGATATACAACCCATATTTACAGCTAATTGTGCATTAACAGGATGCCATTCAGGAAGCATATCGCCTAATTTAACGGCTAGCCAATCATGGGCTGCTTTATGGGCAAAACCATATGTTGATACCACTGATGTTATTTCAAGCTTACTTTATGTAAGAATAACAAGTTCCGGAAGCCCTATGCCCCCGGGAGGCACCCTCTCTTCTGATTTAACCGATCAGATTTATTTATGGATAGAGCAAGGGGCACAGAATAATTAATTAAAAAAATGAAATACAAAAACATGAAAGCCAAGATCAGCATTTTTGTTGCATTAGCTTTATTGTTAAGCTTGCAATCGATAAATGGACAGGATGCACAAAGTAAACCTGCAAAACCAGTTAAAAACACCTTTGAAGATGGCGGATTGATAAATAACAAATCTGTAGAGGTGCTAAGAAAACATGCTTTGGAAATGGTGATCCACCACCGAATGGGCAAGATAGACCAAATGTTTGAAGATGATATGAACTTCGATTTTTTTGGTGTATTTGGTCCTGCGAATATCCAAATAGGAATGAATTATGGAATTACCAATAAATTGACAGTAGGAATCGGGGGAGTTAAGAACAGTAATGGATATTACCTTCAGGCCAAATATAGGGTGTTACAACAAACAAAATCAGGAAGTATCCCTGTATCAGTGACAGGGTATGCAAATGTAGAAAACAATATCACCAAAGATAGTAAGTATAGCAAATTTGCCTATAGACTCTCCTACTTTTCTCAATTGATGGTCGCTCGTAAGCTGTCAAAGAGATTTTCATTGCAGTTAGCCGGTTCTTATACTCATTTCAACTTTGTAGATGATGACGTGACAGAGTTGGCAAATGGTATACAAATTAGAGATACACATGATAATTTTAGCTTGACAACTGATCTTAGGATCAGTTTCAGTCCTCAGGGCTCCATATTACTTGAGTACACTCATCCTTTTATGGAGTCATCAATGTATGACCGTAAACCTGACCTGGGACTCGGCCTTGAATTTGCAACTGGGGCGCATGCCTTTCAAGTGTTGATTGGAACTGCGAGAGGCCTTATTAATCAACAAGTAACAAACTATAATACAAACGATTTTACAAAAGGTGAATTCCTGCTTGGATTTAACATTACAAGACGATGGAATTTCTGAAAATGATCCTTTTTAATTTTCGGTATGATTTTTGAACCATATAATTTATCAATAAAAGTAGAATATTATGAAGTTATTTAAACCAATTGCGTTGTTTTCAGTCATTTTACTGATTTGTTCAGCGTTAATAAATGTTGAGGTTTTAACATCAGAAAATAGCATTTCTCTTGGTATTGATTCTTCTGAGTGGATCGCACCTGCAGAAGCTGATGAGCTTAAGAATCCTATTGTTTCCGGTGAAGAGGTGTTGAGCGAAGGCATGCTTATTTACAAGAAAAACTGTCGCTCGTGTCATGGCCGAAGTGGCAATGGCCAGGGTGTTGGAGCCGAAGATTGCAAAGTGCCTGTTCCCGATTTCACTAAAGGACCCTCTACCAAACAATCTGATGGATCAATGTTCTGGAAGATCCAAACTGGCAGGAATGATATGGCTGCCTACAAAGGGGAATTGGATGATGAGGAGATATGGAAAGTTATTATCTTACTTCGCACATTCTCACAAACAACTGAAGAGTAATTCTTCCTTTTTTAACTTTTTATTTTAACAAATACTATCGAATTAGTGAGATGGGTACTTATATATTTGAGTGTATGATTTTCTTTTTCATGAGGGAGATTAGAAAGTTATTATTGATCATTATTCTACTGCATTGTTCATTTTTCAGTTTTTCTCAAACTGATCCAGCCGAACTTTTCGATGAACTTTGTGCCGATTGTCATTCAATTGGTGATGGAATTTACAGAGGGCCTGATCTTTTGGGCATGGAGCAGAGATTTTCTGAGGACTGGCTGATCTCTTTCATTCAATCCTCTAAAGCGATGATTGCCTCAGGAGATGCAAAGGCAGTTGCACTATTTGAGGAGTTTGATAAGAAGAAAATGCCCAATACAGATGCTTCTGTTGATGAAATTAAGGCACTAATTGCTTATGTGAAGAGTTTTAATAAATCAGCTCCCCCACCAGAAAAAACAACTACTACGCCTGCCGACAAAGACGCAAGTAAAGATGAAGTTCAAACTGATAGATCGGAAACAGAACGTCCCGATGTGACCAATCAGCAGCCAGCAGCACCAAATGCTATTGACGAAAGATTGAAGCAAATGGAAGAGAAGATCGCCCAACTCTTAAAATTCCATCAAAGAACAGCTTTTATTGAGATATCTGCAGAAGATATCTTAAATGGTAAAAAATTATTTACAGGGGAAAGAGAATTTAAAAATGGTGCAAGAAAATGTATCTCTTGCCATAACACAAAGGTTATTGATTCCCTGAATTGGAATCCATCCGCACTGGAAATTGCTGAATTATATTCTGAGAAGAAGGGTAAAGATATTGAAGAGGTCCTTATGATTCCTGCATCTCAAATAATGAAAGAGACCTTAAAGGATCATGAGTTGACTGAACGTGAAGCTTATCTGGTAAAGGCCTATTTGCAGTCCATAGAAAAAAATGGCCTTACCAAGAACAATAAGATCCCGATAAACGGATTATTGTTTGCAGGGCTGTTTCTGCTGATCATAATATTAGTTATTGATCTATTATACACTAATAAGATAAAACCCATTTTTATTCCCATTGTGATTATTTTGGCTGCCTTGGCTTATGAGATAAATACAGTGATCATTGCAGCACAGAATATTGGATTATCACAAAACTACGAGCCTGATCAACCTATAAAATTCTCGCATAAGATACATTCAGGGGAAAACAAAATAAGCTGCTTGTATTGTCACAGTACTCCTGAATATAGCCAGATATCAGGAATACCTTATGCTGGTATTTGTATCAATTGCCATTACAAGATAAAGAGCGGTACTCATTCAGGGAAATTTGAGATCAATAAGATATTTGATGCCTTGAAATCTAAAGAACCAATTAAATGGCTAAAGGTGCACAATTTGCCTGATCATGTATTTTTTAGTCATGCTCAGCATGTCGGAGTTGGGAAAATTGAGTGCCAGGTATGCCACGGAAAAGTAGAGGAAATGGATAGGGTAAAACAAGTAAGCTCACTTTCAATGAAATGGTGCATAAGTTGCCACAGAGAACAGGAAGTTAATTTTAATGAAAACAATTTTTATACAAAATACCGGCAATCAGATAAAGATATGGAGTCTGGTAAAATAGACAAGATCACGGTTGATGATATTGGCGGAGGTGATTGCCAAAAATGTCATTATTAAAGATCGAGTATGATCTTTGATCAACAAAAGATGCAAAAGAAATGAGTAAAAAATATTGGCAAAGTATTGAAGAGTTGAATGGAGAACCATTGGTTAAGAATGAGATTGATGGATCTTCCAAACCAGAAGACAATTCATACGAGCATCCATTTAGTGAATTGGCTAGTGAGAAAATTGAAGGATTTGTTGCCTCCAGGAGAAGCTTTTTGAAGATGTTCGGCTATAGTATTTCTGCTGCAGCAATTGCAGCAAGTTGCAGGGGCCCGGTGAGAGAGGCTATTCCATACGTCGTTAAACCTGAAGAGATTACCCCTGGTATGGCCATCCATTATGCTTCTACTTTTTATAATGGTTTTGATTATTGTAGCATATTGGTTAAGACCAGGGATGGCAGGCCTATCAAAATAGAAGGCAATGAGATGTCAAAAATATCACATGGTGGCACAAATGCAAGAACCCAGGCCTCTATACTCGGACTCTATGATGAGAACAGGATAAAGTGGCCTTTGAGTAAAAATCAAATGACTACCTGGGATAAAGTTGATAAGGAAGTGGTGGCCACTCTAAAAGCGATATCAGGAAAAGAAGGAAAAATTGTTTTAATAGCCCCCTCAATAATCAGCCCAAGTACAAGTGAAGCAATCAATGAATTTGTCGATAAATATCCTAGTGTTCAAGTATTAAAATATGATGCAGTTTCATATTCCGGTATGTTGATTGCAAACGAAAATTGCTTCAAGCAGCGCTTGATCCCTGGGTATAGTTTTGATAAAGCAAATGTGATCGTTAGCTTTGGTGCAGATTTTTTAGGGAATTGGATCTCACCCGTCGAATTTACTAACCAATATGTAAAAACAAGGCGGGTCAATAAAGGTAAAAAGACCATGTCTTTTCATGCCCAGTTCGAAACGAATTTATCGCTGACCGGGAGCAATGCCGATAAAAGGTATCCAATACTACCCTCTGAAGAAGGGCTTTTACTTTCGAATTTGTATAATGAGCTTGTAAAACTTGACGGTACTTCTTCTTATTCTTTGCCCAAAAGCAATGTTAGCTTGAGATCACTAGCTAAAAGATTATGGCAAAATAAGGGGAAATCAATTGTCGTATCAGGGACCAATGATATAATTATCCAAACAATTGTCAATTCAATAAATGTTCTTCTGGAAAGTTATGGGAATACCATTGATTTCAATATTCCCTTAAATCTTAAACAAGGTATTGATCAGGAAATGGTAGATTTCGTGGAGGAAATGGAACAGCGTAAAGTAGATGCTGTTATCCTTTATGACGTAAATCCTGCATATGATTATCCTGAAGCCGAAAAGTTCATTAAAGGGATTGAAAAGGTGTTATTTTCTATTTCTTTTGCAAATACACTTGACGAATCTTCTTCGCTGGTAGATTATGTTTGCCCTGACCATCATTATTTGGAGGCATGGAGTGATGCTGAACCTAAGAAAGGGCACTTGAGTTTGGGGCAACCCACCATATCAGGATTGTTTGATACCAGGGCCGCCCAGGAAAGTTTATTGAAGTGGGCTGATAATAATACTGATTTTCATACATACATTCAACAATATTGGGAAAAGAACCTATTTCCTAAACAAGATAAAATCAGCAATTTTAAAGAATTTTGGAATACAACTTTACAAGATGGTGTTTTCGAATACCCCACTGATAATAACCCCCAACCGGAATTTGTAACTGAAGTTGTTGGGACAGCTATTTCAGTCATTTCAGAAATGAATGCTTCGGGGAGTAGTGTTGAACTGTCATTATATACGAATTTGGGACTTGGAGATGGACGACAAAATAATAATCCTTGGCTTCAAGAGATGCCTGACCCAATTTCAAAAATATGTTGGGATAATTATATTGCCATATCTCCTAAATATGCTGCTGAGAAAGGATGGAAAAATGGGGATATGATCAATGTTCATGAAATTGGCATATTACCCGTATTTTATCAACAAGGGCAAGCCTTTGGGAGCATATCTATTGCTTTAGGATATGGTAGGGAAAAGTCCGGGAAAGTAGGTAATAATATTGGAATGAATGCATATAAATTGGTGATCTATAGCCAGGGGACCCATCAATTTTCAAGGTCTGATATTAAAACTGAGAAAACAGGCGATACTTATGAATTAGCCCAGGCACAAACCCACTCTTCTATGGAAGGGCGCCCCATTGTGAGGGAAACGACCCTTGAGGAATACCGTGAAAACCCCTCTGCCGGAAATGAAGCACATGAGGAGGCAAAAGAGAAGATGGTATCGATGTATGGAAAGCATGAATATGAAGGATTCCATTGGGAAATGAATATTGACCTGAATGCATGCGTGGGATGTAGCAGTTGCGTTATTGCTTGCCAGGCAGAGAATAATGTTCCTGTGGTTGGCAGGGAGGAGATCGCGAAGAATCGAATTATGCATTGGCTTAGAATTGATAGATATTATTCTGATGATCCTGATAATCCACAAGTGGTTCATCAACCGATCATGTGTCAACATTGTGATAATGCTCCATGCGAAAATGTTTGCCCGGTGAGTGCAACGATGCATAGCTACGATGGGTTGAATCAGATGGCTTATAATAGGTGTATTGGTACAAGATATTGTATGAATAACTGCCCTTATAAGATGAGACGTTTTAATTGGTTCTCCTACGTTGATAATAATGAATTCAACTATAACCTAAATGATGACCTGGGGAAAATGATACTTAATCCTGATGTAGTTATAAGGTCTAGAGGGGTAGCAGAAAAATGCTCCTTTTGCGTGCAACGAATTCAGGAAAGAAAATTGACAGCAAAGCTTGAAAATAGGACTTTAAAGGATGGCGAGATCAAACCTGCATGCATGCAAGCTTGTCCGGCTAATGCCATTTCTTTTGGAGATATAAATGACCAGGAAAGCCATGTAGTTGAGCAATATAATAATGAAAGGAACTATCATGTATTAGAAGAGTTGCATGTGTTGCCTTCAGTCAGCTACCTGACAAAGGTGAGAAATGTGCAAAAGGAAAATAACAGCGAAAAGGATGATGAAACTAGTTAAATATATTAAGTGATGTACGAATCATCGGTAAGAGACCCATTAATAACGGGGAATAAGAATTATAAGCAGATCACAAAGGATGTTCTTTCCCCAATGGAAAAGTACAAGCCTAGCAGTTTATGGTATATAATTCTGTCCACAAGTCTTGTGGCATTACTTATAGGAGCATATTCTGTTTATAAGACCGTTACTGTTGGTATTGGTGCATGGGGTGTTAATAACACCGTCAGCTGGGGATGGGGGATCATTAATTTTGTATGGTGGATCGGTATAGGGCATGCAGGTACAGCGTTCTCTATCTTTCTCTTAGTGTTAAGGCAAAAGTGGAGAACATCCATTAACAGATCCGCTGAAGCTATGACCGTGTTTGCCGTACTTTGTGCATCCTTATATCCATTGGTGCATATGGGAAGAATGTGGGTTGGCTTCTTTGTTTTTCCTTACCCAAATATAAGAGGACCACTTTGGATCAATTTTAATTCTCCTTTGCTCTGGGATGTATTTGCAATTTCAACATATATTTTGGCCTCTGCAACATTCTGGTATTTAGGAATGTTACCTGACTTTGCAACAATTAGAGAAAGATGTACTTCTAAGGTAAAAAGATTTATTTATGGTGTTTTAAGTTTTGGATGGGATGGTTCAGCGCGAACATGGATACGTTTTGAATCGCTCTCTTCCATTCTGGCCGGCTTAACGGCAGCATTAGTAGTGTCAGTACATTCAATTATCTCTATGGACTTTGCGACATCGGTGATCTTTGGTTGGCACACAACCATTTTCCCACCCTATTTTGTAGTTGGCGCCATATTCTCAGGATTTGCCATGGTGCTTACTTTGATGATCATTGTCCGCCATACATTTAAATTTAAGGATTATGTGACGAATTCACATATTGATGCAATAGCCAGGATCCTGGTGTTTATTAGCCTAATTATGGGAACCGGCTATGCAACTGAAGTATTTGTTTCCTGGTATTCGGGCAACGAGTACGAGTTTTTCGTGTTTTTCCACAATAGAGTTATGGGTGGTTATACCCTTGCCTATTGGACCATGATCATTTGTAATGCCTTTATTCCCCAATTATTCTGGTTCAAGAAAATTAGAAGGAACATTGCTGTCGTTTTTATTATTTCACTATTTATCAATATTGGGATGTGGTTCGAGAGATTTGTGATCGTAATTACTTCCCTTACGAAAGATTATCTTCCATCAAATTGGAATGAATATATGCCTTCAACCATAGAAGTAGGAATCTTCATTGGAACCTTAGGATTTTTTGTGTTTGGACTCCTCATGTTCCTACGCTTTTTACCGGTTATTTCTATTAGTGAAGTAAAGGGAGTATTGAAACCCGGTAAAAAACCAAAATGGGCATTAAAAGAAGAAAAAAATGAAGAATAAGACTTTGATCGGTATCTTCGAGGAAGAGGAGAATCTTCTTACTGCCTGTACAAAGATCAGGGAGAAAGGGGTAAGTATACGAGATGTATATATGCCTTATCCCGTTCATGGTATTGAAAAAGCAGCAGGATTTAAGTCCTCAAGATTACCAATAGCGGCCTTGATATTTGGTGTTATTGGATTAGCTTGCACGTTGGCTTTTGTGTACTGGACCTCAGCGATCAGTTACCCATTGCGCTATGGTGGTAAACCTTATTTTGGGATTCCCCCATTTATAATTATTGGCTTCTTAATGACTATAAATATTGCATCATTTTTAAGTGTAGCTACCTTCCTATACAGGACAAAGCTCTATCCGGGAAAAGAGTCTAATATCATTGATTATAGAGTCACTGATGATTTATTTGCAGTGGTCATTGATAAGTCTCCTGATATTTCAAGCGATAGCTTTAAGGAAGTGGAATCAATATTCAAAATGAATGGAGCCATTGAAATAAGGAAAGAAGGAGAAGGGAAAAAAGAAAAAAAGGAGAAGAAATGAATATTATTACACAAAGAAGCAATCGTTGGATCTCTGTTTCGGTGACCATGTGGTTACTATGTCTCCTTTTCTTTTCATGTGATAATGACAGGAAACATCCGGGGTACGTTTATTTCCCAGATATGGTTGAATCTGAAGCATATGAAACATACAATCCAAATCCAAATTTCACTGATGGGAAAACTGAACAGCAACCCCAGCAGGGGACGATCCCTCGTGAAATGATACCTTATCAGTATGAAAAATCTGATGAAGGAATGGTCAAAGCCGGATTGGAGTTAAAGAACCCATATGAGATCAATGAGGAGAATATGGCAAGAGGAAAAGTTGAATACGAGATCTATTGTGGGATATGCCATGGTAAAAATGGGAGAGGAGAAGGACTTTTGTATAAAAGTGGTAAATACCCGACCGAACCTGCTTCATTAGTAACTCCTGACATGGTTGAAAAGCCAGAAGGAGAGCTATATCACACTATTACGCTCGGCTCAGTGATAATGCAGGCGCATGCCTCCCAGTTAAGAGAAGAGGACCGTTGGAAGATCATAATGTATATTGTAAATGACCTGCAAAAGATTGAAAGTGATTCGACAAATTAATCCTATATGGAAACAAATTTTACATTAACCAGGAAATACATAAGGATAACCATTGCACTAATGGTTGTTGGGGTCATCTCTTTGATCCTTGGATTTATTGTGGATGTAGATCGCACCTGGCCGATTTTTTTGCTTAATAATTATTATTTCCTGTCACTTACCATAGGAGCTACATTTTTTATAGCCATTCAGAATATTACCCAATCTGGATGGGCAGTGTTGTTTAAGAGAATTCCCGAAGCAATAGGGGCCTATATCCCTGTGAGTGGGATTCTAATGTTAGGTTTGATCCTTGGTGTAACCTCAATTTATGATTGGACAGAACACCATGCTGCAGTAGAATCCGTGGCGGAAGCTAAATATGCATTCCTTAATATTCCATTTTTTATTGTTAGAATTTTCTTCTATTTTATTATTTGGATCGGAATGATATACTTATTGAGGAGGGAATCCCTCAGAGAAGACTTAGAAGGAGGATTGGACCATTTCCGAAGAAGTGAGTTCTATTCTAAGATCTATATCTTTCTGTTAGCTGTTACCTTTTCAATGGCTACGTTCGATTGGATAATGTCTATTGATGAACATTGGTTTAGTACCATTTTTGCATTGAAGAACTTTGTGGCTGCCTTTTACCATGGTACGGCAATGATTGCACTCATTGTGATTCTCTTGAATGAAAATGGGTATTTAAAACTGCTCAATAAGAGCCACCTACATGACTTTTCAAGGTACATCTTTATGTTGGGCATACTTTGGATCTATTTTTGGTTTTCACAGTACCTTTTAATATGGTACGCCAATATTCCGGAAGAGACCATTTATTATGTAACCCGTATGGAAGGCAATTGGATTATACTTTTTATCGCTAATATTGTTATTAATTGGTTCATCCCATTTATTGTACTGTTATCAACGAAGGCCGATAGGAGTAAAAAAACACTTAAGATCATTTGTATTCTTTTGATCATTGGCCAGTGGATCGACCTATATCTACAAATAGTTCCCAATTCATCAGAGGTATTGAATATTGGCTTTATTGAAATAGGCACATTCATTGGATTTATTGGACTATTTGCCTTTGTTATTGGAAAATCCCTTTCCATGGCTTCGCTGATCCCAAAGAACCACCCTTATTTAGAGGAGAGTATGTATCATGATTTTTAGTAGGTAGACAACCCCCTCTCTTCTACTCTATTTTTTATCAAAACTATACCTGATCGAGCCATCGGTCAGATATTGTGTCTGTTTGATACCTTAACTTTCAGCATACCCTTACTATTCTGCATAGCATTTCATGTGAAAACATAAATTATATATTGCAAATAAGCGCAATGTGAAATGACCCGGGTCATTTGATTTTAAGTGATTCTGGCTGAATATTGTTTATGAATTATTTCAATAAAACGAAATAAGTGCATTGATGCATTTTGCAAATATACCCTATTCAGCACCAAAGAATATCAGCGATCGCTGGTATATAAATAGTGGGATACGGTATACGACTAAGTTGGAAGCATCAGGAAAAAATACGTAGATCATGCGATTGTGCATTAGCACAAACGTGTAGAACTTTGTACCGAAAAATAGGACTAAAAAAAGGAATCAACTTTTCACCTGCAAAGTAACCGGAAGAATGACCATTTTAATTCACACTTAAATTTATATATTATGAAAAAGCCGATAATCGCTGTAAGCATGTTTTCTTTTATCATGATTTTTGGGATGTTCAATACTGTTTTTACAGGTTGTAAGGAGGGACCTATTGGCCCTACAGGCCTTGCCGGCAGCAATGGAACAAATGGAACCAATGGAGTAAATGGATCTACCAGATGTGAAAGCTGTCATAATGTATCAACTTCTTTGAAATCTAAGATCATGCAGTATCAGGCATCGACACATTCAACCGGAGGGAATTTTGAAAGAAATACAACTGACTGCGCCCCCTGCCATACACATGAGGGATTTCTGGAAACCTTATCAACGGGTGCTGACTCCACGGTGGCATCCATTAGTAATCCAACTCCCCAAAATTGCCGTACTTGCCATAATATACATACTGAGTATGACACTACTGATTTTGATTTGAGAACCACAGATCCTGTAACCTTAAGGATCAATGGAGCAACAGTTGACCTGGGTAAAGGGAACCTTTGCATTAGGTGTCATCAACCCCGAACACCAGATCCGCTACCCGTTGTTGGTGGTGGAAGTGTTGATATTACATCATCCTATTGGGGGCCACACTATGGTGCTCAGGCAGTAATATTCGGAGGAACTGGAGGATATGAGGTTGTTGGTTCAGAAACATACCAGAACTCATATCATGCAACTTTGACCTCAGGGTGTGGTACATGTCATATGCCGGACCCATATGGTACCCAAGCCGGTGGACATACCTTAAAATTGTCTTACTCATACCATGGTTCAATGAGAGATTATACACCTGCTTGTACTAATTGCCATTCTACTTTAACTGATTTTGATAGAAACAGTGTGCAGACAGAAATTTCCGGACTTCTTGACAGTCTTAAAACTAAACTGCTCGCTGTTAATGTAATAGATAGTACAGACCACGCTGTTGATACAATTCAAACTTCAATTCATGCAGGTGCATTAATGAACTACCTTCTTGTATTGAAGGATGGGAGTAAAGGTATTCACAATACGAAGTACTCAAGAGCACTTTTGATAAATGCTATAGAATCTTTTTAAGAATTTACAGGTAAGCTGTTCTAATATGCTGCATAGAACCCCATAAGATGAAATTTCTCGCCAAATGAGAGATTTGCCCCGCACAAGTAGATTCATTCAATTTGTGTGGGGATTTCTTTATCACCTCGATCCATAAATAACCAAATTTACCGCTTGCCTTATTTCACCGGTCACTAAGTTGATTTAATAATTATTTACAAAAGGGGGATTCGCTGTAAGAGAAAACCCCCTTTTTTGACTTACAATTGTACATGATATTTGTCACAATGGAATATGCCAACAATCATAGGAGAAAATTATTTGTTACCTTATTTTTAAATTAAATTTGTGCACTTAATTATTTCAAAAAATGGGGAAAAAACCAAAAAACTTAGGGAAAGAACCTAAAAGAAGGGACTTTCTTAAACTAGGACTACTTGCCGGCGGAGCTACTGTTGTAGGGGCCGGAATTAATAAGGCGTTTTCTGAAGATCCAAAAGAAGAATCTGGGGAGAAGGTAAAAGTTCTCAATCAGGATGGTGAATTGGTTGAAGTGGATAAGAGCCACATAAAACCTGTCCATAAACATAAGATTGTTAGCAATGATGAAGCCAGAAAAGGAATTCCCGGAAGGAAATTCGTTATGGTTATTGATCTTTCCAGATGTAAGAATGCAAGAAAATGTATGGCCTCTTGTCAGGAGATGCATCATCTGCCTTCTGATAGAAATTGGCTGAAGGTCTATAAAATGCAACATTCAGAAGAGACTTCTCCTTACTGGATGCCAAAAGGATGTTTCCATTGTGATGCCTCACCCTGTGTAAAAGTATGCCCTGTTGATGCCACCTTCAAAAGACAAGATGGGATCGTATTAGTGGATAACGAAAGATGCATCGGCTGTAGATTTTGCATGGCAGCTTGCCCATATTCTACACGTGTCTTTAATTGGGGAAGGCGTGAGATAGTGTCGAAAGATGATCATTATAATGAATATTCCCCTGAAACCGGTGTGCCGGGAAGAATAGGAACTGTTGAGAAATGTGACTTCTGCCCTGATATGATCAGAGATGGAATGATACCTGCCTGTGTTACCGCTTGCCCAAATGGGGTATTTTATTTCGGTGACATGAACGAAGATGCGGTTACCAATGGTGATGAAACAGTAAGGTTCAGCGAACTTATTAAGGATAAAGCAGGATATAGGTTCTTGGAAGACCTGGGAACAGAACCCAGTGTTTATTATTTGCCGCCTGTGAGCAGACTATTCCCTTTTAAAGACATGGAAGAAAATGATATACAAGATGGATAATGACAATACTAAAGTTCAGGATGGAGAAGTAAATGCCCAGCCACCTGTAGCGAATCAAATGGTCTTGGATGCACAACAGCAAGAGATCTTTAATGACCTGTTGCCACAAAAGAAGATCGGCCTGCCGCGTAAGATATGGACCGGGACACTTATCGTTCTCTGTATCCTTGGTGCATTGGCATATATTAAGCAATTAAATGAAGGCCTTCAAGTTACGGGGATGAGAGATTACGCCTCATGGGGGATCTATATTTCCACGTTTGTCTTTTTTGTCGCTGTTAGCCTTGTTGGATCGTTGATCAGTGCAATACTGCATTTAACAAAAACTGAATGGAAAACTCCATTAACGAGAATAGCTGAAATGATCGCTTTGGGAGCTATTATGTTTGCAGGCTTAATAATAATTGTTGATATGGGGCGCCCGGAAAGGCTCTTCAATATTTTCCTTTATGGGAGAATACAGTCACCTATCATTTGGGATGTTGTTGTCATTTCTACTTACTTTTTCATTAGTCTGTTGTTTTTTTATATCCCGGCACTTCCATGTATCGCCATCTGCAGAGATCAAATGGTAGATATTCCCAAATGGCGAAAGAAATTATATAAGGTGCTTGCGCTGGGTTGGACAGGAACAGACAGACAGTATAAGCTAATGCATAAAGGAATCAATTCAATGGCAATATTGATCATACCGGTAGCTTTGAGTATCCATACAGTAACCTCCTGGTTATTTGCGACGACCTTGAGGCCTGGTTGGGACTCTTCGATCTTTGGCCCCTATTTTGTTGCTGGTGCCTTTATGGTTGGGGCTGCAGCAGTAATTGTTGCCATGTATATATTTTATAAGTACTATCATCTTGAAAAGTATATTACTGATAGACATTTTGATAATATGGGTAAGCTGTTGGTAATGCTGGGATTAGTTTATCTGTATTTTAATATAAATGAATACATTGTTCCGGGGTATAAGATGAAAACCTTTGAAGCAGTATATCTAAAGGATCTATTCACAGGAAAGGACGCACCAATGTTCTGGTTGGTTCAAGTGTTTGGCATGTTCTTTCCAATTATTTTGTTGTTGTTCAAACAGGCAAGAAAGCCATTCCCCATTTTTCTTATCTCGATTCTAGTAGTGGTTGGAGCTTGGTTTAAACGATTCTTAATTGTTGTCCCTTCATTATTGCACCCATTCCTTCCTATGCAGTATGCACCTGAATCATGGAAATATTATTCACCCACGTTGGATGAGTGGGCAATTACAATTGGTGCAATTGCAGGAGTATTATTGGTAATAACTATTTTGGCCAGATTATTCCCGGTTATTCCTATTTGGGAAATGGTTGAAAAAATGGAAGAAAAAGAGATCACCGAAAAAAATTGATACTATGATTTGTTATTTAATTAAACCCATGAAAGCCATCATGAGCAAAATAAATGATCTTCTGCAAGATATATTAAGCCATAATAGCAATGGGCTCTCAGCATTTAGATTAAGCGTGCTGACTTTTTCTATGGTTATTTTAGCAAGTGGTACGATCTTTGCACAGGATAAAGAAAAAGTGTATATGCAGTTCAATTATGTGAAAAATTCTGATAATGCACGTCATCTTCAGGCAAAAGTTTCCTGGAAGGATGGGAAGAAAAAAGTCCCATTGATCGGGTTGAAAATTGATATTTATTTAGATGAAGTGGCAGACTCTTTGAAATTGGGAACAATTGTTTCGGATCATGAAGGAAGGGCTTCTTTTTTGCTAACAGAAAGTACTCTTGCAAAGAGAGCCGGAAATTCTAAGTTTATCGGCAGGATTCAGGAAAATAAGTATTTCAAGGTGAGAGAGAAGAGTGTTGATATTACTGAAGCCACAATTGAACTTGATCTCTATGAAAAAGATTCAGTGAAATACGTTAAAGCAAAAATACTGCAAGCAGATAGTGAGACTGGTGAAATGGTTCCGGTGAGTGATATTGATGTGAAATTTTATATCCAAAGGATGTTCAGTTTACTTCCATTTGGTGGTGAATATACTTCTACAGATGAAAATGGAGAAGCTACTGTTGAGTTTCCGAATTATATTCCAAAAGATATCGATGGCAGTATAACCGTGTTTGCTAAATTGGAAGATACAGATGAGTATGGCACAATTGAAACAAAGGAAATGATGAACTGGGGAGCACCTCAACATGTTGACCATTCATTTTATGAGAGATCATTATGGGCACAGAGAGATAAAGCACCCATTTGGCTAATATTCATGGCCAACTTCACAATCCTAACAGTTTGGGGGGCTTTGATATATATTTGTCTCATTGTGCTAAAGATCTGGAAATCAGGTAAATTGAGCACATAACAAAATCAATAGAATACAATAGTTATTTAACAATAAATTTAAAACAAAAAATGGAGGTGTATAATGAAAGCAATTATTAAGAAAACAGTATTTCAATTTGCTGGAATTAGCTTTTTGGCAATTATGTTGGTGGCTTTTTCAAGCCTGAAAATTGGAGAGGGATGGCAAGTTCCGGATGCAGCAAAGAATATGAAAAATCCGGTGGCAAATAGTGCTGATGTTACAGCAGCGGCTCAGATTCTATGGGCCAAACATTGTAAATCATGCCATGGTAAAACCGGTGAAGGTGACGGCCCTAAAGCTGAGGACCTTGATTCAGAATGTGGTGATTTTACGGAAGATGCATTTCAAGCTCAAACGGATGGAGAGTTGTTCTTTAAATTAACTGAAGGTAGAGATGATATGCCTGGATTTAAGAAGAAAATACCTGATGAAGAAGAAAGATGGAAGTTAGTCCACTATCTGCGTACGTTTAAATAAGGGTATTAAAGGAATTTTTAATTTTCTTACCAAAAAGCCATTCTGCTAAAATGAGAGTGGTTTTTTTTATAACTTTATTCAAGTAAACAGATAGTATGAAATTAATTATTTTGAAATTTTGGTTACTAGGGTGCATTTGCTCTTTATCCTGTTGCCAGACGGGAGATCAAGCTGATAAGGGTGAAGAACCTAATGATGCTTCTGAGACGCAACAAAAGACCAATGATGCAAATAATAATACTACGAAAAATGAACAAAGTTTGCCAGGTGCCAATGATTCACCACAAAATGGAGCAATTCAGAATTCTGATGGCGAGGTTGCAGGATCTTATGACCAAAATACTGATAATCAAAAGATTGAAAATAAGCAGAAGCAAAACAATAGAGAAGATGAACATGCAGTTGAGAAAAAGGTGGTAGTAACCAAAGATGATACTAAGTTAGTGCAAAAGAAGAAGGAGGAGATTGAAAATACGGAACTCGATAAGAAGAAAGAAGAGGAAATTCAGGAGGAACCCCCTTTAACTAATAGTTGGATCGTACCTATAGCAGCTAGATCCAAAAAGAACCCAACTACTAATGATGAGGAGAGTATTGATGAAGGAAAGTTATTGTATGCGAAGTTTTGTAAATCTTGTCATGGTAAAACAGGCGAGGGAGATGGCCCTAAGGCTGAGGACCTGGACACATCTTGTGTGGATTTCACTACAAGCCAGTTTCAATCACAATCGGATGGTGAATTATTTTATAAAACTGATGAGGGTAGGGATGAAATGCCCGCCTTTAAAAAGAAAATTCCTGAGGATGAAGAAATATGGAATATTGTGAATTATTTACGAACTTTGCAATGAAGAAAATACTGATATAGTATTGTAAAGACAAAATATTTGAAAGCACTAAACCCATAGTCATGAAAGAATTATTCGATCCGGTTCACATACATCTTTTTCTAAATCATTTCCCGGCAATTGGCACTTTGTTTGGAGTCATTCTACTGGCATTTGGATTCATTAAGAAGAGCGACACTACCACAAAAGTTGGATTAGTTACTTTTATCTTAATTGGTATTATTACGATCCCGGTGTTCTTAACAGGAGAGCCAGCTGAAGAGGCTGTGGAGCACCTTGCCGGTGTGTCTGAATCTATAATTGAACACCATGAAGAAGGTGCAGAGTTCGGGATATGGACAATGTGCTTCCTTGGTGTTATTTCATTGATTACAATGATAAGATTTTCAAAAGGTAAAATATTGCAGTACATTACCTTTATTGTGTCCCTATTCGTCTTGGGGCAAATGTTCGTGATCAATAATTCAGGGGGAGAGATACGACATTCTGAGATCAGATCTGAGGGAGCTGGAATCGATGGTGGAAGTAGTGATGATAGCACTGAGGACAGTAGTGATGATAGCACTGAGGACAGTAGTGATGATGGGGGGAGTGAAATCATTAGTGATGATGATAGCGCTGAGGACAGTAGTGATGATGGGGGGAGTGAAATCAGTGGTGATAATGGGGGGAGTGTAATTAGTAGTGATAATGGGGGGAGTGTAATTAGTAGGGATAATGGGGGGAATGAAATCAGTAGCGAGGATGAGGGGAGGGAAATCGGGAGCGAGGATGCGGGG
>CAZNGA010000061.1:0-19032 GCA_964572485.1 uncultured Chitinophagales bacterium | reverse complement strand
TTATTCTAAATTATATTGTTGACCCTGAGCTTTCCGTAAAGACCATCACAGCCGTAAATCGTACTATTTTTGATTGGCTCAATCTGATTGATGTCCATGAGTTAGTGATTTTGATACTGATGTTGATCGTAGCAGGTATAAATATGATTACAGTGTTATTGGTGCTAATACTTGAGCGTACAAATATGATCGGAATACTGAAAGCACTTGGTGCTAAAAACTGGTCAATCAGCACCATATTTCTTTTTAATGCCAGTTATATCATTACTATTGGCCTCTTTTTCGGGAATTTATTAGGGATTGGGTTGTGCCTGATTCAAAAATACTATCCTATTATAAAGCTCTCCGAAGAATCCTATTATCTTTCAGAAGCACCTATTGAACTTAATATTTATACGATCCTTCTCATCAATGCAGGAACGCTTTTAATAAGTTTGATCATGCTTATCTTTCCTTCTTATATAGTCACACGCATCAGGCCGATTAGGGCGATTCAATGGAAATAGTTGCCACCAAGATAATGGGGAAATAAGTAAGGGATATTTTATTCCTCTTTCTCTTTGGTAAGGTCTACAACAATAGGTGTTGCAATAAATATAGAGGAGTAAGTACCAATTATTATTCCTAACAAAATAGCAAATGAAAATCCTCTAATAACTTCACCACCCGCAACAAACAAAATAAATACAACCACCAAAGTGGTAAAAGAGGTAATCAATGTTCTGCTTAACGTACTATTGATAGCAAGATTAATAGCAGATGTCATATCCTTGGATTTATGAATGTTAAGATACTCCCTAACTCTGTCAAATACTACAACAGTATCATTAATAGAATAGCCGATCACCGTTAATATCGCAGCAATGAAGGTTTGGTCGATCTCAAGTGAAAATGGTAATAAGCCGCCAAATAATGAAAATACCGTTAGTACCAAAAGTACATTGTGAAAGAGTGCGATCACAGCACCTAACCCATATTGCCATTTTCTGAATCGTACTAAAATATATAAGAAAATGCCGATCAGGGCAAATAGTGTTGCGCGGAATGCACTGTTCTTAATATCATCAGCAATGGTTGGCCCCACCTTTTGCGAGCTGAGCTTATGGTCAGCATTGAAATCTTCAATACTTAGGTCATCACTGATCAAACTCTTTATTCCATTATATAAACCCTGCTCTACTATACTGTCAGCTTGCAGAGAATTGTCGTCAATTAAATAACTGGTAGTTATTTTTACCTGGCTTTTACCACCAAATGTCTTCACAACTGGTGCTTTTTGAAACGTTACTGCAAGCGCATTTCTTACTTCATTGGTGTTGACTGCATCATTGAACTTCACTACATAGGTCCTGCCACCCTTAAAGTCAACGCCCAATTCAAATCCGTTGGTGAAAAAAGAAACGATCCCACCAATGATGATCAATCCTGAAACTGTATATGCAATTTTTCTTTTGCTGATGAAATCAATATTTATATGAGAGAAAGTTCCTTTCGTAAATTTATTGTAGAAATGTATCGCTTTATCTTTTCTAACACGCCAGTCAACCATGAGTCGTGATAGTAGGATGGCAGTAAACATTGAAGAGAAGATCCCAATGATCAATACAGTTGCAAAGCCTTTGACCGGGCCCATGCCAAAAGTAGAAAGTATGATAGCAGTTAAAAGGGTGGTCAAGTTAGCATCAATGATCGAAGAATAGGATTTCGTAAAGCCGTCAACGATGGCCAATCTTAGGCCGCTGCCTTTTTCAAGTTCCTCTCTTACCCTCTCAAAAATAAGTACATTAGCATCTACTGCCATACCGATCGTCAACACGATCCCAGCCATTCCCGGTAGGGTAAGGGTAGCACCAAATGATGCCAAAACACCTACAATAAAGAACAGGTTGGTGATCAACGCCAGATTCGCAATAAAACCACTATTGCTGTAATAAAATACCATAAATAGCAACACAATTATTAATCCTGCGATCAATGATCTCATACCTGCATCAATAGATGCCTTACCCAATGATGGACCTACTATTTCCTCCTCCACAATTTTAGCTGGAGCATCTAATTTTCCTGAGTTCAATATGTTGGCAAGGTCCTTCGCTTCATCGATCTCAAAATTGCCGGATATTTGTGATTTACCTCCGGATATTTCAGATTCAACATTTGGAGCTGAATAGACAGCATTATCAAGAACAATAGCGATCCTTCTCTGCAAGTTCTGGCCGGTAAGTCTTTTCCAATCCTTTGCTCCCTTGGCGTTCATTGTCATGCTTATATAAGCATGACCAGATTGCTGATCAAATTGTTGGCTTGCATCAGTTACAACACCACCATCTAAAGCCGCTTTATTTCTATTCCCTTTAGTTTTAATAAAGAAGAGTTCAACTTCATCGCTTTCTTTGCTAAATGGTTTTGCACCCCATAATATCCTTAGATCCGGAGGGAATACAGATTTAACCTTCTTAATTGCCATGTAGCCATTGAACTTACCTGTATCTTTGGCACTTACGGAGATAAAATATCTTTGCCTGTTTTGCTGGTCTGTGAAAGATTGTGTTCGCAACAAGCTGAAGAGCGGATTTTGTTGGGCATACTCTTCCTCAGAAAGATCTTCAAGAGAATCATCATCACCCGTATATCCCGGATCAGACAATAATGATAAAGCTTCATCCAAAGTAGAATCTACAGAAATACTGTCATCCTTAGCGGTGGAGTCAACAAGTGTCAGTTCTTCCTCTTTTCCTTCTTTTTCTTCTTCTTCGATCAAGCTTGAGGCCAGATCATTATCCTCTACCTCAGGTGAAGTCTCATCTGCTGACAGGATCGTTGCACCAGCACTATCTTGCTCTTCAATACTCGCATCTTTACCTGCTTGTATAGTTGCAAGTACAGTATTGGCTTCTTTTAGAAAGCCGTCAACTTCAGTATTGAAATAGGTTTCCCAAAAACCTAACTCTGCACTTGATTGTAATAATTTTCTCACCCTACGTTGGTTATCAACTCCCGGTAATTCCACAATGATCCTACCTGTAAGCTCTTGTAGATTGATGTTAGGTTGCGCAACGCCGAATCTGTCAATCCTGCTTCTTAATATCTCATAGGTTCTAAATATCGCACTGCTTCCTTCCTCCCTTATTACTGTTAGTACTTCCTCATTCGAGAAAGTATATTTGATCTTTTCTTTGTTGGCTTCATTAACAAAAATGGTTGCCAAATCTTTGCCAGGAGCAATTTCTCTATAAGCATCTCCAAATATGGTCACGAAATCCTGCTGACTGTTCTTTTGCTTCTCATTCGCCAGCAACATGGCAGCTAAAAAATCAGGGTCCTTATTGTAATTGGACATTTTCTTGATCAGATCGTTGAGTGAGACCTGCAATACTATACTCATGCCACCCTGCAAGTCAAGGCCAAGATTCAAACGCTTTTGCTTACAATCCTGAAAAGTGTATTCATAAACACCAAGGTCAAATACGACCTCGTTATTAATTGAATCCAAATAATTAGCTACATACTCCTTATAAGCGGAGTCTGTAATGGCCGTTAATTTTATTGGATCACCTTTTGCGCGATTTTCAAATGTACCTTTACTCTTATCGACCTGGCTTTCAGCATAATCTTGAGATTTCCTTTCCTCATTAATGGAGATAAAAGTAAAAGACAGCTGATAAAGGCAAACCACTGCAAAAGCTATGGTGAAAAACCTGACTAACCCTTTTGCCTGCATGCTATATTATTGATTTATTAATGTTCGCTTTCTAAAATTAAACGGCAAAGATAAAGAATATTTTGGTGATATCTATGTATAGGGATTCTTTTACCTTACTTTCTATAATCAAAAATCCAGTGTGATCTGATTTTACACATTAATTTGGAAAGAAGGAGGGAGAAAGAATAACGCTAATGATTGACTTCAACAAACCGCTTAATATCTTTGTCCTTCCCCATGATGATCAAGGTATCGGAGCTTAGAATTTTGGTATCCGGTTTTGGAACGCCAACGATACTCTGCTTAATTTGTGTTTTCCCGTCTTTTACTTTTTTGTCTTGCCGTTTTACAGTGATCAAATTAAGGTGGTATCTCTTGCGAAGATCAATGTTCTCAATAGTTCTGTCTGCAATATTTGGAGGGGCATTGATCTCTACGATCTCATAATCATCAGGTAATTGTAGAAAGTTCAAGAGACTTGGATTTAAAAGCTTCTGGGCCAGGGAGATCCCTACTTCAATTTCTGGGGAGATGATCTCCTTAATGCCAATCTTTTCCAGAATGGTTCTTTGAGTTTGAGTCATGGCCCGAGCGATCAAACGCTTCAAATTCATATTCATCAGGTGAACCGTGGTAAGCAGCATGCTCTCAAATCCTTTGCCAATAGCAACTACCACTGCATCCATTTCATGGATATTTTGAGCCTTTAATGCCTTAATATCTGTTGAATCTAACGCTACAGCAAAGGCAACATCATCTCTTAGGTCTTCGACTTTCTCCTCGTTAATATCAATGGCTAATACTTCAGCGCCTTTGTTGGCTAATGTTATGGCAACAGAAGATCCGAATCGTCCTAATCCAATTACTGCAAATTTATTGGCCATGGGTTACCTTTTTAATTTGACTAATTTAATCGTTTTTTTATTATCGTGAGTAATTAAGCTGGCAAAATATATGCCCGAAGAATGAAAATCATCAATAGATATTGATCCTTTTGTTGAAGTAATAGGATATTCAGCGATGAGTCTTCCGCTAACATCAGTCAACGCTATGGCTGCATCAGCATCAGGAGCAGTAGTTAGAAAATAATAGAGTATTGTGCTTGATTCAAATAGGGTAGGCCCGGCAAAGAACCCAAAATTATTGATATCATATTGACAGATCAAGTGAATATCTGAAGAATCAAATTGTTCTCTTCTTAAGTTGAATTGAAGAGTTGATGAGTAACATGTAGGATAAGAAAAGTGAATGTCATATAGTCCAGGTATGATATCACACACAATAAATTCTCCAAGAGAATCAGTTTCTACAGAAAACCCGGCGTCTTGAATTGAAACAGTTACATCTTTTAATGGATTGCTTTGTAGATCCATTACTGTGCCCTTAAGGTAACAGCATTGTACTGAATCATTTCGTTGGGTGATCTGGCCTTTCTTCAACACGATATTAGGAATGATCTTCGAATAGCATAGATCATCGGTGATCTTTATACTATACGTACCAGAATCCACGATCCCAAGTTGATAGTTGCCCAGGAGATCAGTATTCGCAAATGTCCCGGTACCAACTAATTCAACCTTAATATTATTTATGGGATTGCCATTAATATCACTGATATTCCCTTCCAGATACGCACCACGTTGATAATTTGGGGCTAATACAAAAAGCCCTTCTTGCATATCTGAGACAAGAAGGTTGCCTGAAGGTAAGTATGGATAAGCGCCCCATGCACCTGCAAAACCACCCCCTTCCTTCGTTGGAGCTGTATCGTAACTGCCAACCTCAACCAAGTTAGATGGCCTTGTGACGTCAAGAATGATCACACCATCTTTATAATAAGAGATAACAACATAATTGTTAAGTACATGTACGTTATGGGGTATTACATCTGATCCCGCATTGGACCGGTACCTGTCTGATTCTTTGATGTTGCCAAGATCCGAAATATCATAGGCACCAATATACCCACCCCTCACTTCATCGGTAGTGTAAATGTATTTCCCATTATTTGACAACCAGCAGTTGTGAGTTGTATTATGTGGTGTAGAGAAGTTGGCCAGTATACTTGGTTTGGCCTTATCAGAAATATCGGAAATGGTGACCAGGCCCGCATATATCTCAGCAGTGTATAAAGTGTCACCTCTTACATACCCATCATGAGCATAATTTGCAGTATAATTACCTTTGGGTACAGGATTTTTAGGATCTGTAAGGTCTAAAAAAAGAACGCTTCCATTTTTAATGTTGCTCCCAAAAAGGTAGGCGATACCATTTTCATCAATATAAATGTTATGTGCTTTTCTATAATTTAATGTGTCACCCATCCAAAAGATGGTGTCGATACTATCGGGTAATCCTGACAGATCAATGATCATTAACCCAACTGAAGTATCTGAACCACTAATATTATCGTGAACCACATAAGCGTGCTGATCCCAGGTCTTAATATCACGCCACGTGCTTAAAGGGCCTTTTATAAAGAACTTCTCTAACGGATTGATCGGATCAGTGACATCTACGATCGACACACCATTGAAAACTCCAACTATCGCATATTCATTTGATGAGGTGTCAACATATCCCCAAATATCATTTAATTGAGCCGTATATTTTAGGTTACTTTGAAATGCAATATTTTTCTGTGCCAATGAAATATTAGCAAGAGAAAGTGTAGTAAATAGTATGACCAATATCCTTGAGAACATGGGTGAAATTGAATTTTGCTGCAAAATTACACGAACCATTACAAAAAGTGATATTTTGCTTGTAATAATTGTGTCAATAACTTCATACCTATAACGATTTTGATAGTGACTTGGTTCTGATGGATACTGTTAATACACCCCTGCCATACTTTCTAGATTATGAAAAGTGTGAAAATTGGTTTTTCCTTTTATGATTTTAACATGGATCTTATGTGATTTCTCTACGCCTCCGCTCGTTGATAAAGCCTTGAGTTCTATATCATTTTCCCCTGCGGGTAATTGGATCCTTGTATAGGAAATACTGTAAGGCAAAGTTTGCCAATTACGTGTATCTGCCTTTTCGGTTAATGTATTGAAAACACCTACCAATGCGCCAAACCCTTCATTTTCACTTCTTGCAGCATACTCTGTAGCTTGCTTTAAGGCTAGTCTCAAAAGCGTATTCCCCAATTCTCTTAACATCCTGTCTTCCAAAGTTTTAAATGCAATATTATTGATAGGTTGCGCTAATTCCAATTCATGATCCTTACCGTTAGCTTTGATAAGAGCACTACTATAAAAGGGAGCCCTCTTTACATATTTTGGGAAAGCCACCCTTATAACTTTTAGACTGGATAGTTTGCTTTGGTCCTCGTCTGTATTATCACCAGAGAGGAAAAAAGGGAAGGAGAAGCCATGTTCGTCATTGACAAAGGTAACCAACCCCCCTTCTCCCGGAATGATCCCGAAGTTAATGGACCACTCAGCTTTAACCGGACCTAAGCCATTTTGCCAAAAGAAAACAAGCTCACCACCTTCTGCGGATCCCACTTCATTCTTTATGCCAAATTCCTTTTCATAACTCTCACCTTCTTCGTAAAATCCGGTCCTGTAGGCAGCCCTGATAAGATCTTTTTGAAGCTGCTTAGGAGGGCCCAATCCGAAAAATGAAGCATAATCCTCTTGGTAAGCCTCTACCGCATTTCGATAGGCAATAAATGCATTGTTATAATCACCGGTGGCATCATACAGGATCCCCATCAGATTTAAGGAAAAAGCATCCCTCTTAAAACGGTTTTTCTTTTTGTATTTGTCATTTAATTGATCAAGTTTGAGATTGATCCTTCTGCACTCCACCATTGCCTCATCATATTCATTGAGCAATAAATAATTCACGGCCATGTAATAATGTATAAGGACAACTTCAAAATCTTCTCCCTTATAGGGAAGCATCATTGGATTGGTGAGATAAGAAAGGAGTACCTTGCCATAGTTCTTTTGATAATCTTGTGTGACAGTCTCTGCTTTTTCAAAATAGGTGTTGCTTGATGTAAAGTCACCAAGCATCCGAAATAAAACCCCTCTATCCAGAAAATATAATAACTTGTTTTTCCCTTTAGGAGTTTTATCATCCTTTTCTAGAAGCCCATTCGCTTTTTCTATCTCCCCTTCAGCAAAATATTCCTGAAAGCGAAGGTTCTTCTGATAATAGGTAGCACAACCTACCAATAAGATTACTAATAATAAAAGGGTGTATTGCTTGGGATTCATCGCATGGAAAGCCCTGTTTGTCATGATAATATTAACCTATGAGATATTGTAACCAACGAATTATCTATACAAGTTCATCGTAGCTCATGTCGCATGGCAAAAGCAGCCACAAAGGGTCACTTATATATCGATTCTATAGATGGATAAGGTAACAGGGGTCAATTTGTGACCATTTTTTTGATTTTCTTTGAGCCTATCCACACCTTTTCATTGGTTTCTAAATTGGAAAGCTCAACATCTATCTGATAGAAGACCACTTTTTCCTTTTTGTAGGCATCTACGATCGTATTGATGGTTCCTTGCATCATGAAATCAGCACCCAACTCTTTTCCCCATTTCTTCTGGGTTTCAGCTGATGCAAACTCCTGCTGCTCACCTCTTTCTTTCCGAAGGTCCTCTCTTGCCTCGCCAGCTTGCACAACACGTACTTTCCCTGAATTGATAAATTCCCTTTCAATGTCTTTGATGAATGTTTCTGTACTAATGTGCTCATGGCTTTTATTCCTTACCAACCCAACAATAACTACTGGTTTCTTGCCATTGGCTTCCGCAAAATCATTTGACCATGGCCTGGCTAAAGCATCTTTTATCATCTCTTCAGCTACAAGCTTGGAGTCCGTATCATTCCATCGGCCACTTAGGTCGATCTGTTTCTCGGGGTCTACTCTTTCAACCTTACGGGATGACGAACAAGAGCTAAGGACCAATGTTGTTGTTAACGCAAATAATGCTAATGATCTGTAAATCATGATAAGTGTTTTATGTTAAAAATCTTGATAATGGCAAAATTAATATTTTATTGAAAAGCAGCAAATTTGATGCCACTAATATAGATGTCGATGGTAATCTTTTCAGTGATCATAAGACGAAAAGATAGGATTGTATCTTTTCATATTAGTCATTCACTTTAATTAAAGAGAACTCTTCTTGTTTCAGGATATTGATCTTCCCATTTTCGTAGTAATTAATGGTAGTACCTGCGCTTGAGCTATCAATTATTGGCTTAAAGGAATACATAGACCTAAGAATGTCTTTTGCTTCCACCTTAGAAAGATGATCTTTGAAGCCGATTCCATATTTTTTAAGTAAAAGGCCAAAATATAACATAGTATAATATCCTTTATATGCATCCTCTGATGGATGTGTTTTAAATCGATCTCTGTATTTGTTCTTGAACCTATTGTTGAATGAACTCGCATCGTTGATCCAAAATGAGTTGCTTAGATGGAGTTCTAATTTTTCAATGTAATCTATTCGCAATGATTCGAAAAAGGCCCATGTTGGCATGCCAAAGACCACTATCTTATAATCTTCGCTTAGATTGAATAATTGGCTGATCAGGTTGATGACAAATGGTTCATTGAAAGAAGGTATAACGATGATATTCGTACTTGTTAATGAAAGATGGTGTGAAATAGTGCTTTCCTTAACGGTGGTAGCTGCTTCAATGATAGAATGTTCTGTGGCCTTAAATGAAGTGTCGTAGGCTGTAAGTAGAGAAATGATCTTATTGGCAACATTCTTTTCATACTCACTACTTTGAGTGATGATATGGATCTCTTTGTCCTCGAAATGAGCGACCATGTACTTCACCATCTCTTGGCAATGCATATGAAGTGAAGGATTGCACATGATATAATTTGCATTCTCAGAAGTAATGGAATTTGATGGAGAAAATGGTGATATCAACGGGATCTGCTGCTTTTTTATATGTGATGCGGCAATTTTCAGACAATTATTGAAAACAGGGCCAATTACCATATCCATTGAAGTGAACTCCTTGTCTTCCATGAATGACCTCACTTTAGTGGTGTCATTGTTTGAATCAAAAACATAAAGATTCAAATTCATGCCCACTTCTTTGAGAGAATCAAGAGATATTAAAACGCCTTCATAAAATTCAAGTGCCAACAATGATGCCGAGGGCACACTAAATTCATCTTTATTTTCACTTTCAGATAATTCAATATCAAATTGATCTAGAAAGAGGGGTAAGATAAGAGCACAATTATAAACTTCTTTGAGAAGCAATTTATCTTTTACTGAGGAGGGGGATTCAATGGAAACAGTGTCAATAGGAACTACTACAACCTCTTCAATAACCTCTGGCTTTTCTTTGACCGTACCATCAGGTTTGAAGACTGAACAAGATGCAAATAGAAATATCCATCCGGATAAAAGTAATAAGCGAATGTTATTCCCATTCAATTGTTGCAGGAGGTTTAGAGCTGATATCATACACTACTCTGTTTATCCCTTTAATATTATTAATGATATTATTGGAAACTGAAGCAAGAAGGTCATCCGGAAGTTTGCTCCAATCCGCTGTCATGCCATCCAATGAAGCTACAGCCCTTAGGCAAACTACAAATTCATAGGTTCTTTCATCCCCCATAACACCCACAGATTGAATTGGCAATAATACAGCAAGAGCTTGCCAAACCTTATCATAATAACCACTTTGAAGTAAAGCGTCAATGAATATAGCATCTGCTTCTTGTAATATTCTGACTTTTTCAGCTGTGATCTCCCCAAGTATCCTAACAGCTAATCCTGGCCCTGGAAAAGGGTGTCGGGAAAGGATCTTCTTGTCAATATCAAGGGCTTCACCAACTCTTCGAACCTCATCTTTAAACAACGATCTTAATGGTTCAACGATCTTTAATTTCATCTTTTCAGGCAATCCGCCGACATTATGGTGAGATTTAATGGTAGCTGATGGACCAAGAACAGAGATCGATTCTATTACATCAGGATAAATTGTGCCTTGTGCAAGCCATTGAATATCCTCTATCTTATGTGCTTCCTCATCAAATACATCAATGAATTCTTTTCCAATGATCTTACGCTTCTTCTCAGGGTCCGATACCCCTTCCAAATTCTTTAGAAATCTCTTAGTACTGTCAACACCAATGACATGCAATCCCATGTCTTTATATGAGGCCATCACCGTTTCAAATTCATTTTTACGCAACAGCCCGTTATCAATGAAAACGCAATACAAATTGGGTCCGATGGCCCTGTGGAGCAGTATAGCTGCTACCGTAGAATCTACACCTCCAGATAATCCTAGTACAACCTTTTCGTCTCCCAACCGGTTTGTAAGATCCTGAACAGTGGATGTAACAAAAGAGGCAGGAGTCCAACTTTGCTTACAACCACAGATATCTACAATGAAATTCTTCAACAGATTTTTACCTTCTTCAGTATGTGTGACCTCAGGATGGAATTGAATGCCATAGATAGGGGAGGACATCCCATTTTTTTTAAAAGCTGCGATCTTAACAGATGAGGTGCTTGCTAAAATGTTATAATCTTCCGGTAATTGAGTGATCGTATCTGCATGTGACATCCACACCTGGCTGTTGGGTGAAAAGTTATGAAACAATTGATCTGATGAAGTGAAATCTGATAAATGGGCTCTGCCATACTCTCTTTTCGATGAAGCTGATACTGTGCCTCCACCATCTTTTGCCATAAATTGAGCACCATAACAAATGCCTAAAATAGGGATCTTGCCGGAAAAATGATCCAGGTCTAAACCGGGAGAAGAATCATCTTGGACTGAAAAAGGGCTTCCTGAAAGAATGATCCCCTTTATCTGACTGCCAATATCGGGAAGTTTATTATGTGGAATGATCTCGCAATACACATTTAATTCTCTTACTCGCCTGGCTATCAATTGAGTATATTGGGAACCGAAATCAATGATGAGTATCTTTTCCTCCATTATACTGCAAAGTTAGGGCAAATAAAGAAGATATTTTAATGTAATTGATATTAGACAAGCGACCATGAGTGTTGAAAAATAGTTTTATATATATTCCAAACCTTCTCAAAAAAGGGTTAATATCGTTCAGGGTTCAGTGAATTATCTAAAGATTTTACTTTGAGAAAGACGCTTTGTTTGGGGGTATTGTTTTTGACCTTAAGTTGGTATTCTTATAGCAATGGTCCAACTGATAAGATAGATCCAGCTAATTTTAATACTGTATTGTTTGAACGCATCGTAAAGAATTGGATCAATTCCTATAGATTGAACAAGGGACTGGATACTTTATTGGATCATGCGATTTTGGTCAAGGCCTCTAAAGATCAGGCAGCTTATATGGCAGAGATCAAAAAAACAACGCTTGAGCAGCAGGGTAGCGCCAGACGGTCTACCGGGGGCCGGGTATCTTATTACGGCGGAACCAATGTTGCATGGGAAATAGTTTCCTATACTCTTGGAGCAAAGAAGAAGGTGCTCTATACCTATAACGAGGTGGCAGAAACAATCATTTCAAAGATCCTCAAGTCAAAAAGAAACCAGAAAATAGTCCTTACTCCTGAATTGCTCTACATAGGTATAGGTACTGCTTTTGATTCGGATCGAAAGAAAATATATCTGTCAATGGTCTTTGGTGGTATAAAGACCTTTAATCCGGGTAAGGAATGGAGAAATATATTAGAATATAAATATTCAACCAGTCAGAGAGGGTTGAAACCGGGTAATAGTAAGAACTGCAGAAGTTGTTACCGTTTCACAGATATACACCAATTGCAACAAGGACTATACATTAAGGGTAATGATATCTATTTGAAATATGATGACCTTAGAAAACTCAAAAGATTGATTCGCAAGCCGGTGGATGGATTTGCGATCGATATTGTACAAAAGGAGCAGTATCAGTGTGATAAAGCGAACATTCTTGACCATGAGCTGATGAGCAAGGGAATATTGTTGAAACCTGTCTTTCAAAAAAGGATATTGGCGAATAATATACATAAGAATCCTAGAGATAATAGATTTGAAGGTGTTGTGGGTACCCTCCCTAACGGGAAATTGGATCTGTTGAATAATGAAATTGAGCTAAATTTTGTAGTGATACAGAATAAGCACTTTTGCAGATCAATTTCAAGAAGTTATGTTGAAGAAGGGGATATTGCCTCGTTTATCCGCCTGTCAATTTTACCTGATACTGTAACCAAATTCGACCCTAGGAGATTTAGCCCCCAGCCTGAAAGGAATACATTAACATTCAATATCCCTTTTAAAAAAGGAAAATATAGATTTTCACAAAAGGATATTATCCCATTCATTGACGCTTTGGAAGAACCAAAATTCCACATCCAATCGATTCGTATTATTGCTCATTCATCGCTTGAAGGGGACTCATTATTGAATTCTGGCCTGCAAGTGAAAAGGGCCCAAAGTATAGTTAAGGCCATTCAAAAGAATAGAAAGAAATCCTATGCAACGGAAATTCAAGTCAGCGACTCATGGGAGTTGTTTAAAAGACAAGTAAGATTTACAGAGTTTGCATATCTCGCCTTGTTATCTAAAGCAGAAGTTAAAAGTAAGTTGAAGGACCCTAAGTTTGCTGAAAAGCTTGAATCCGTGTTACAAAAGGAGCGTTTTGCCGTGATCATCATGAGTGTCATATATGATATCACCGGAGAGAACGAAGAGCAATATGTGTTGGCAACCATCAGGAAAATGGTCAGAGAAAAGGATGCAGCGCAAGCCCTTAGGTTACAAAAGTATGCTGTCAGCCAGGTGAGGAAAAATAGATATGACCATAATAAGTTGTTGGCAATCCAGATCCCTGAGGATATGATCTTTGTCCCATTGATCCTGAATCAAATTTATCTGGATGTGGCCTATAACCATGAGGACACCCTTTATAAGGGTATAAAGGATAGGTTTGAAACTCTGTATAATATCGACCCGGATAACCAATTCGTCCTGTATAATCGACTGTTGACTCAGGATATAATATCTAACATCAATGATAGTAAGGTCCTTTACGATATTCAAAATAAGATCGACCATTTGTATCAATCACGAATACCAAAGAAAAATATTGATGCGCTAAACCTTGAATTCCAGTTTAGATTGATAGAAGCATTGGATACAGCCGATGTTGTACATCCGATGGTGACAAGTAGCTTGGGTCGTGTAAAAGAGATATTTAACATCAAAGGAGGGGATTGGCGCAATGGGCTTAAGCTGGCATTTATTTTCATTAAACACGGCGACCTTGATTATGGCCTTAAATTATTGAGCCCCTTTATCAATAAAAATGGGGTAGATGAAAAGTTGGTTTTCAATTATATTGCTTTAGCAGCCCATTTTGAGGAGAATATCTATAAAAAGGACTTTTTGGTTGCATTAAGGCGAGCAAGGGAAATGAATCCCACAAAATATTGCCGACTCTTTGGTAATCCTTACCTGACATTCCAATTGCTCGATCATCCAAAGATCAAAAAGGATTATTGTGAAACTTGTAAATAGCCCGGGAGTACCTTCTTTTGGTTAATTACTTTTTTTTCCATTCCTCATACATCACATCTGATTCCTCCGATGACAATTGTGGTACGTTATACATCCCTTTCTCATTTCTTTGACGGAAAGCTTCATAGAGGGTAACTGCACAAGCTACAGAGATATTTAAGCTCTCGATCATTCCTACCTGCGGGATGGTAAAACGTTTGTCACACAGGTTCATTGTTTCCTCAGAGACACCATTATGCTCATTCCCAAACACCAATGCTATGGATTCGGTAAGGTCCATTTGGTATAAGGAGTTCGTTTTTGTTCCCAGCCACGATGCATATATTTTATCATATTTATTTCTAAGCTCTTTAAAACAAGAGGCAACATCATTATAAGTATGAATATTGATCCATTTCTTAGCACTAGCAGAACTTCTCTTACCAAGCTTTGCTGAAATTCCTTCTTGAGTTCGGAGGATGTAGATCTCCCTAACGCCTACGCTATCACAACTTCTGAGAACTGCGGAGATATTATGTGGATCATCGATATTTTCAAATACCACAGTCAGCGTTGGCTGCTTTTGGCCAATTACTTTACGCATTTTCTTTTCTCTTTCAGGTGTCATCTTCTAAAGGTGGCAAAAATTTATTAGCTTAGCTAAATAATATTTGGATAAAAATACGTTAGAATAATTGAACAAAAAATTGAACCATGTTGAAGAAAATTATCATAACCCTGATCATCATATTTACCCTGATAATTTGTGCAGCTATACTGCTCCCCATAATCTATAAGGATAAACTTGTTGAGATTGCAAAGACAGAGATGAATAATAACCTGAATGCAAAGGTTGATTTTGGCGATTTCGGCCTAAGCATTATTAAGAACTTCCCGAATTTCACTTTCACCATTGAAGACCTGAATGTGGAAGGAGTGGATGAATTTGATGGGATCACACTGGCAGCGATCAAAGAGTTCAATTTTACAGTGGATCTGATGAGCATTATAGGGGGCACCACTATTCAAATAAAGGCGATTAATCTGGATGAGCCCAACTTACACATCATAGTTACAGAGGAAGGTAAAGCAAACTGGGATATTGCAAAAGAGAGTGGGGAGGTACCAGAAGAACCAGCTAAAGAGGAAACACCCACTGAATTTAAAATAGGATTGCAAAAATATAGTCTGACCGGTGCGAACATTATTTATGATGACCGTGAGGGAGATATGTTGGCTAAAGTTTTTGGCCTTGATCATACCGGGAAAGGGGACTTTACAGAAGACCTTTTTAATTTGGCTACTCGTACAGAGATAGAATCGCTTACCTTTAAATTTGAGGGAGTCAATTATTTGTATAAGGTGGATGCAGATTTCAAAGCTGACCTTCAAATTGACATGGTCAATTCAAAATATACTTTTAAGGATAATGAATTCAGGCTAAATGCCCTTAGCTTGGGATTGGACGGTTTTGTTGAGATGCCAGGTGATGATATCAAGATGGATGTCACTTTCAACGCAAAGAAAACAGAATTCAAGAACATCCTCTCCCTCGTGCCGGCTGTATTCATGAGCGATTTTAATGACATCAAAACTTCAGGGAAACTCGCATTGGCAGGATTTGCAAAAGGAGTGCTTAGTGATACCCAATACCCGAGCTTTGTAATTGAACTTGTTGTTGAAGAGGGTATGTTCAAATATCCGGATCTGCCAGTTGCCGTCAACAATGTAAACGTTGACCTTAGGATCGCATGCGAAGATAATGACCTTGACCACACTGTAGTTGATCTCAAGAAATTTCATATGGAGCTGGATAAAGAACCTTTCGATTTTACGATGTTGCTGAAAACACCTATATCTGACCCTGATATTGATGCCACTATGAAAGGGAAAATAGATCTTGCTCAAATGACCAAGGCAGTCCCACTAGAAGGTATATCTGCACTTTCCGGCGTATTTACCGCAAATGCAGAAGCTAAAGGAAAGATGTCAGCCATAGAGAGAGGATATTATGATAAGTTCCATGCTGCCGGAGAGATCCAATTTGCAAATTTGATCTATGCTAGCGATGACCTTCCAGAGCAGGTTGACCTCAAACTGATGAAGTTGACCTTTAATCCTAGGAATGTCACTCTAAATGCCTTTGATATGAAAATGGGAAAGAATGACTTTCAGGCGAATGGTGCATTGGATAACTTACTGGGGTATATGCTGAATGACGAGTCCCTTACGGGAGAATTAAACCTGAATTCCAGTTATATGGATTTGAATACCATGATGGCAGAGGGGGAAGTCTCTGAAAATGAAGCAGTGGAAGCAGAGATAACAACAGAAACTTCGAGTGATGAGATGTTTGAAATACCTGAAAATTTAAATTTGACGCTGACAGCGAACTTAAGAAAAGTGATCTATGAGAAAACAGAGCTTGAAAATATTAATGGGCTGATCCTGTTGAAGAAGGGGATGTTAAAGGGCAATGTAAGTATGACTTCAAAATATATTAATGTTGATGATTTCATGGAGGAAGAAGGGGGAGAAGAGGAAAAAGGAGCAGAAGAGGAAGGGGAAGCCGAGGCAGGGGAGCCCTTCATGGTCCCGGGGAATATGGATTTTACCTTTGGTTGTAAGATCGATAAAGTGCATTTTGATAATATGGATATGACAAATGTGGCAGGCAAACTTACCATCAGAAATGAGACAGTATCTTTTAAAGAGTTGAAGGCTACCCTCCTGGGAGGTAGTATGGTTATGGCAGGTTCTTACTCTACAAAAAGCACCGCCCAGCCAAAATTTGACTTCTCTTACAATATTACCAACTTTGATATACAACAGTCTTTTACCACATTTAATACAATGGAAAAGATCGCTCCTGCTGCAAAGTATGTGTCAGGCAATTTCTCTTCTACTGTATCAATCAAAGGATTGCTTGGAAATGATATGTTCCCGGATTACCCCACCTTAACGGGTAATGGGGTTGTGGTGATCCCAAATGGGGCAGTAAAGAATTTTGAGCCGTTAAATAAATTGGCAGAAACTTTGAAAATGGATGATCTGAAAGAGTTCAAACTCCAGAATACCAGAGTTCAATTCACATTCAAAGATGGGAGGGTGCATGTAGCACCATTTGATGTGGAGCAAAGAGGTATTAAGATGAACGTATCCGGTTCTCATGGATTTGATGAGAGCATTGATTATCTGCTTAAGATGCAAGTACCTCGCAAAATGATGGGAGGGGCTGCCAATGAGTTAATGGATAATTTGTTGGGAATGGCGAAGGAAAAAGGCGTTGACCTGGGTACACATGAGATGATCAAGTTCAATATCAGGGTCAAGGGAACCATCTCAAAACCATCAATGCAATCCGGATTGAAGGGGGCCATGAAATCCAAAGAGAAAGACACGAAGCAGAAAGTTAAAGATGAAGCTGACAGGTTAAAGAAAGAAGCTGCAGAAAAAGCCAGGTTGGAAGCAGAGCGATTGAAGAAGGAAGCCAAGGATAAATTGAACAAAGAAAAAGATCGGTTGAAAAAGGAAGCAGCCCTTAAGAAAAAAGAGGCGCAGGATCGTGCTAAGAAGGAGGCAGCACGGTTGAAGAAGGAAGCTGAGGAAAAAGCAAGGAAAGAAGCGGAAAGGAAGAAGAAAGAAGCTGAAGAGAAGTTGAAAAAGGAAGCCGAAGATAAGCTGAAAAATCTCTTTAAATAGCAGTGGAGAATACCTCTTGTTCTTTCTACCTTACTTTGTCAAAGATAACTTATCTTTACCTACACTTGTAGCCTATGGATGACAACACTGAAAAGTTAGATTCGAAAGTAGCTGAAGCCTTGAAAGGTGGTGGTGATAAGCGCATTGAAGCCCAACATAAAAAGGGGAAACTTACTGCACGAGAGCGCCTTCATTTACTATTGGACGATGGTTCTTTTGAAGAAATTGGTATGATGGTTACCCATCGCTCCAATGAGTTTGGCATTGACAAGGAACAATATCTTGGTGATGGGGTAGTGACCGGTTTTGGTACTGTAAACGGCCGGCTTACTTATGTTTTTTCCCAGGATTTCACCGTTTTTGGCGGCTCTCTATCTGAAACGAATGCTGAGAAAATATGCAAAGTGATGGATCTTGCCATGAAAAATGGTGCACCCATCATTGGCTTGAATGATTCAGGAGGTGCTCGTATTCAGGAAGGAGTACGTTCTTTGGCCGGCTATGCCGATATTTTCTATAAAAATACCCTTACTTCAGGTGTTGTCCCTCAATTATCTGCCATTATGGGCCCTTGCGCAGGAGGGGCAGTCTATTCGCCAGCAATTACAGACTTTATCTTTATGGTGGAGGGCAACTCCTTTATGTTCGTTACAGGCCCAAATGTGGTAAAGACGGTAACCCATGAGGAAATTTCATCAGAGGATCTTGGTGGAGCCAATGCACATGCTTCTAAATCAGGGGTAACTCATTTTACGGCGTCAGATGCTGTAGAGTGTATTGAGCAGATCAAACAGTTATTATCCTATATTCCACAGAACTGTGAGGAGAATCCTCCAATGGTACCCTATAAGTCCACTGATGATGAATTAAGAGTATCACTTGGAAAAATTGTTCCGGATAATGCGAACCAACCCTATGATATGAAAGATGTCATCAACGGTTCTGTTGATGAGGGATCTTTTATGGAGGTTCACAAGGAGTTTGCGGAAAATATTGTGGTTGGATTTTCTAGGATCGGGGGAACAAGTATTGGAATCGTCGCAAATCAACCTGCTGTGTTGGCGGGGGTACTTGATATTAACTCCTCTAAAGAAGGGGAACGGTTTTACATGTTTTGTGGTTTGTTTAATGATCAC
>CAZNGA010000060.1:0-19663 GCA_964572485.1 uncultured Chitinophagales bacterium | reverse complement strand
ATTGCATCATCATTAAAGATAGTACAGATACCGGTTCCTCCAAGCTGGAGCTCAGAAGCAAGATCAAGTAAATAAGGAGGGGAATTTTTATTCACTCTTACACTTATTTTTGGCTCAATATATTTATTTTCTAGACAAGACTCTAAAATAGCAAACGTTAAAGGATTTGTCTGATCCTCACCTGAAGCATTTTGGCCTCCAAGCGTCATAATCTGAAGAGTGTCTCCTGTTCTGTCCCCTCTTTCTTCATACCTGTATAATAATTCTGAAATTATTTTTTTTGTCGTTGGCGAATCAATAAGGCCCTTTTCAAGATCAGCTTTATAAAAAGGATATAAATGCTGATCAATACGCCCCAAAGTTGCTGTGCCAATCCTGAATAATGTACTAAACCAGTACAATTGACAGGCTTCTAAAAAAGTCTTCGGGGCGTTTGTCGATAGGGCATCACATACCTGGAAAATTTCGTATAGTTTTTTTTCTTTCGCAACTTTAGCATACTTTATAACAATATCTATTATTTCCTTATAAACTTCAGATATTAATAGGAGATATCCTTTTTGATTTCTATTGAACCTGTCTGCATTTCTTAAAGCAGCCTCTCTGATGCCTGAAAATCCTAAAGACAATAATTTCCTCATCCCAAGCGGATAATGAAAATTGTCATGATATCTGGGCCAAACAGGATATTCAGGAGATAAAAAAGGACCTGCAAGATATAAATTCTTGTCGATTTTTAATTCCATTGTTTTAAGCCAATTTATGTATCTTTTTGTATCCTCTGTTATAGCATCTATTAATACGTCGGGAATTTCCATTTGAAAACCTACTAAATGAAAGTAACAGGCATTGTAAAAATTGGAGTATAAATAGGGGCACTAACCAGAAAGCCAACCTCCATCAACAGGAATAACTATCCCGTTAACATAGTTCGATAGAGGCGAAGCTAAAAATATCAATGTGCCTTTTAAATCATCACCTCTACCCCATCTTCCCGCAGGGATCCTTTTACAAATCAAATCATTCCTTTCTTTATTCTGCTGTAAGGGAAGAGTCATGTCAGTTGCAATAAATCCAGGTGCAATAGCGTTAACATTTATCCCGTACGGAGCCAAAGCATTAGCAAAACTTTTAGTTAATCCAACAATCCCATGTTTAGAAGCAGCATAAGATGGGACCAGAATTCCCCCCTGATAAGATAACATAGAGGCAATGTTGATAATTTTTCCTGATTTTTGTTTAATGAAAAACTTAGAAACAGCCTGTGACAAAAAAAAGGGGACATTTAAATTTACCTTTAAAACATCCAACCAATCATCTTCGGCGAAATCTTCGACTTCGCCTCTTCTTGTAATTCCAGCATTGTTCACTAATATGTCTATGTGTGAAAATTCATCAATAACGGAGTTAATAACATTTTCTAAATCCTTTTTTGATGCATTTAAAAGATCAATCTTGATTCTTTTAAATACGGTTCCTAAGGCTCGACATAAGTTTGGCAGATGACCATTCTCAGACCTATCAAGCGCTACAACAGTTGCACCTGATTCTGCAAGACCTTCAGCAAGTGACTGTCCAAGACCCCTTGTTGTCCCTGTAATAATTGCTATTCTGTTTTTAAGACTGAACATATCTAGGATCTTATTTTTCATGCTTTTTTACCTTAATACATCTATTCCTGATCAAAATTAACTACTCTTATACTTTTGAAATATCTCATCTTTTTCCATCAACGTGCATGCTTTCTCATAATCAGACAGGGTATCTACTCCAATTGTCTTGTAACGCGATAATACAACCTTCACTGGTATACGATGTTCAACAAAACGAAGCATATCATCGCCTTCTGCAATCTCGAGGGGGCCCTGATTGATTCTGGGATATTTTAAAATAGCTTCCTTTGTCAAACCATAAACACCCAATTGTTTATAATGCTCAATCTTTAAACCATCAGGAATAGGCAACCTTGAGAAAAATAAAGCGAAATGACCTTGATCAAATATAGCTTTTACATTATTACGATCATTGATTTCTTCTTCTGTCTCAAGAGTTTCGATCAAATTAACACATGAGACATTATTTTCTTCAAGAAAAGGCTTTATAACCAAGTTCAATGTATCAGGATTTAATAAAGGCTCATCTCCTTGAATATTAAGGACAACATCAAAATTCTTGTCTTTTTCATGCAATTTCAAACAGCCTTCAGCAATTCTATCGGTGCATCTCTGATGTTTGCGAGATGTCATTATTACTTCAGCGCCGAAACATTCAGCAACCTTTTTTATCTCTTCATCACATGTGGCAATATATATGGAAGTGATTTTATTATTTAATTTCACCCTTTGCCAAACATGCTCAATCATTGTTTTGCCGCAAATATCTATCAGTGGTTTACCTGGAAACCTCGAAGATTCCATTCTGGCGGGAATCACAGCAATAATTTTAATCATTTCTTTCCTTTTAGAGAAAACATTTACAGAACTTTTCTAATTTCCTTCAAACAATTTTTGCTGTATTGGCTAAGAAATAAAAAATCTGTTCCAAAACCAATAAATTTAATTCCTTCTTTTATTCTATCCAAAGCTTGTTGAGGATTAGGATCTACAATGTGCTGTCCCATCAAGTAATCATATTTTCTTGATTTTTTGTGTATTTCCTCCAATACTTCTATTACTTTGGGGTGTTCAAAGTTACCTGGGTATCCCAGAGATCCCGATAAATCATATAATCCAACAATGAAACCATCAACGCCATTAACACTCATAATCGACTCTAGATTTTCTACAGCCTTGATATGTTCGACCTGGACTATAACGATGCTGTTATCTTGATTCCATCTTATATAGCTTTCCAGATCTAAACTGTAGTTTTGAGCTCGACTGAGCCCAACACCTCTTGTCCCCAGAGGCGGATATTTAACGCCGTTTACAGCCTTCTCAGCATCCTCTCTAGAATTAACCAATGGCACAATAACTCCGTGGGCTCCGAGGTCCATATATCTCTTGATAAGATCAGGATTGTTTTCCATTATTCTTACAAGTGGAGCTACGGTACAAAGATCAATCGTTCGAATGATCCCTTGGGCCTGGTCAAAGGAAAGCCCACTGTGTTCCATGTCTACGGCCAACCAATCAAACCCTGATCTTGCCATGATTTCAGCCACAGCAGGATCACCTAAAGTAATCCATGAACCAATGGTCAGTTCTTTTTCACTTAATTTATTTTTTAAATTTTTCATAATAAATTTGTTTTACAGAAAAACTTTAAGGCTTCCTTCAGTCGGCTCTGTAAAGTACTCTAGTAAAGCCTGTTTTGCAATTTTCAAGAACGTTTCTCTATCATTCCCCAGAATCGCGTCAATTGATTGGAGCTGTTGTCTTATCTCTGAAGAATTGTTAACTGGCTCCAAGGGATAATCTGACCAAGCAAATGGATCGTAAAAGAACGTATTGTCTGGGACAACACGGATAACAGGAGTACCCAAGGATACTGCTTCTAATATAGTTATCGATGCTCCTGCTGAAATAACAGCGTACATTTGCGGTAACCATTCCTGGATGATTCCATCATCAGCAAATTCATAGCTTTCCATGCCAATCTTATCCAAAAACTCAATAAGGGCATCTTTTGACAATACAGGATGACTCCTTACATAAACCTTGTAGTCGTTGTTATCCTTCAAGACTTCTTTTATTTTCCATAGAAGCTCAAATGACAGGTTAGACAATCCAGTAAGAGGTACCATCAGCATCCTCTTATCTTTATTCAAAACACTTCTGTTCTCTGAATTATCCAGATAGACAGATCCAAATCTTAAGTTTGGCCCAGCCTCCAAGATTTCTGAAGGAAATCCTGCTTTCTTATGTAACTTGACATAAATTGGCCCACTGCAGACGATTTTATCAGGTAAAGGATGATAATCCTTTTCTCCAGGACCTAGATGATAGGCTAATTGAGTCGGGAAAAATGTGGTATGTTGAAAGCCAATAATTTCGGAATTTGGGAAATATTTTCGACTACACAGAAGGAATTGCTTTTCAGGAGCATTAGATTCGAATGCATAATAAAAGGAATCAATCTCAAATCCCCTTTCCTTCAATCTCATAAGTAAAGGACAGCATAAGTTTAGTATGAGCAATGTTGGATCAAATCCAATTTTTTGTAACACTTCATTAAATAGAGGCACAATATTCGTTTTCTTTATTTCCGCATTCTCTATTCGCCTTCTGAGCATTTTATAACCACTAAAGAGAACCCTTATGTAATCAAAAGTTTTTAAATAATGATCAGGGATCAAAAATGGATGTTCCTGAGCTCTCATGAGAGCAAACACTTTTTTTGTTTTCATTGAAAGATTAAAGAACATCGGAAGCGTCCACACTTCATAATCCTTGGAACACAACCATGCAGGTAAAGGGCCAAAATTCCTATCTTTGAACTTTCCAGATTCATTAAAGTTCCCTTTAGTAATCCAGCTTCTTATTAGAATCCTCTTCCTCGAATAGTTTTTTTTAGCTGGAAGTGGCTTGAGCAGTTTAAAGGCGGCCCTGCGGTTTTGGAACGATTCCCAAAAAAAATAAGCAATTTGGGCAGCATAGTAGAGCCAAAGCCTGAGAACTCCAAAGTATTCATATATTTGACTTCTATGGCTTATAACCTGATATCCCATCTTCATTGCAGCATTTGATATACAATCGGATAATGCCTGGCTATTAACAATAAAAATAACATTTTGATTTGAAGTAGAAAGGATTTTTTTTGCACAAAATAAATATGTAATGTTAAGAAGCAAAGGCGTTGAAGCTGTATTTCTCGAAGCGAGTTGACCTCCCCACCATTCAAACGAATCATATTTTTTATTTAATCTCGCAATTAATTCCAGAAATGGCTCTTTAATTTCTTGAAATGTTTTGTGGAACAACCCAGATGAATTTCTGATTTTCAAAATGTCATTAAATTTCTCTTTTAAATACAGATAATGTGAATAGTCATCAGTTAAGTAGAAACACAAGGTGTTATTATTTATTAATTTTGGGATTAGTGATGCTGCTTTTTTCATAGGAATTATTGTTACGCGCTTCATGGAGACCTCTTAGTTTATTATCTCCATTTGGTTTCGCAGTGGTTATTGACAGAATTTGAACCACGTCTTTGCGGCCGAATTGTAGTCATCTCATTTTTATAAGAACGACAAGTAACTTTTCATTATTCCTAATTAGCCTGGATTATTCACAAATGGATTTGCACGGAGCAGCTTGTGAAGCTGTGGCCGTCCACTGCGAACAGGCTGCAGCAAAGCAGATCCGTTTGCCCGGAGGGCAAAAAAGGACGATATTGAGAAAATTCTTTAGAGAAATAAAAGAATATTTTAGTATATAGCACATATTACTTAACGGACTGATTCTGTTTATTTTTAAATAGGGCATCGTCCTTTTTTATGAATAGGTCAGGTTAGTTGACAGTTTTCTGTGTTGAAAAACCGACCTAACTACACGTAGATTCTCTTTGGAAATAATTTCATACCTAATCCCAAGGGTTAGAAAGACTGCCATGGAGATCATTTTTATGGGCAAGGACCAAAGATATGGAGCATCCAACAAGTTCATAGATGCTATGATTGTAGCTCCAATGAAAAACGTTCCCATAATCCAACCAATTTTTCCCCATTCGTAGTGAACTCTGTAATGATGTTGTGCTACCAATAAACTGAAAGTACCAGAGATCAATCCTGCCAGCAAGGTGGCCCAGGCGGCTCCAACCGCACCAAACCGCATGATCAGGGGAATATTAAGACCCACATTAAGTCCCACACTCAAGAAAGTTAGAAGTGAAGTGATATGGGTTTTCTTTGAATAAATCAACTGCATCCCGGTTATTTTTCCAAAGAATAAAAATCCAAAATACATGGACAAAATGGTGATGAAGGGTATGGCCCCATGATAACTGAATGGGGTGAGTATTGTCAGCAATTCTTCTGAAAAGAGAGCAATAGAAAGCGCCACGAAAATGGATATGTAGAGAAACGGGGTTAGATACCTGCCAATGGATTCACTGCTCTGCTCGTGCTCTCCGAACATGCGTCGATACACCTGCGGATTAAATACATTTTCAATTGCCGTCATAAAGGTAAAGATCAGTTCCGATATCCTTTTTCCAATATGGTATATGCCCACTCCACCTATTGTTGCCAATAGACCAATCATGTATTTGTCAAACTGGGTATTTAAAACCCCAATAAAAATTCTAGGAGTCAAGGGGTAACTGATTTTTAGGGATTCTAAAAGGAGGGTTTTATTAAATGAAAAAGGCAATTTCTTTAAGAACAAATAAAGCAAAAACACGAATAATGAAGCCCCTGTAATCAGCTGGGCCACAACTATTCCGATGACGCCAACCCTCATATATGCCACTAAGAAGAGCGATATAATCAAGTTCAGAACAGTGCTCGAAATTCTGTATTTTGTGTAAGTCTTTGCTTTTTCCGCATTCTTGAAATAGGTGAAATAGAAATTGTTGGCCGTGCCAAAGAAAAAATGAGCCGCAAAAGCTGTTAGTATCAAAATACCATGTTGCAATGAACCTGTAAGAAATTCAGATATGTTCACCCTGAACAAATATGTTATCCCGGCTAATATAATAAAATTCGTTAAAACAAAAGCAAGACTGGAAAACAGGAGCTGTGCCAGTTTTTCAGGAATATCCCGATATTGGAAATAGTTTCTTTCAAAAGCCAATGACACACCGAAATTGGCCAGTCCACTCATGAAGATGGCGTAAATCATGGCCAGGGCTAAGACACCATAATCTTCCGGACTCAGAATCCGGGTGAAGATGGGTATAGTGATGAAGGGGAGGAGGCTGCCTATGCCCACAGGCAGCATGTATATCAAACTGTGATGTATTTGTTGTTCTTTAGTAAGCTGGTTGGTTTTCATGCTATCAAGAGAGCGGTTTCAAGAGCTTCACGTAGCCTTCTGGCAGATTGGCCGTCTCGGAACGGATCAAAAAGGTCTATGATCGTGGACCAGTCACCCAACCTAGCGCAGTCATCCACACCTGCACGATACTGTTTAACTGCCTCAAGGGCATCGTCCATTGAAGGATAAATGATATCATTCAGTGAGAAGATATCCACATTTAATGCTTTTGTACTGTATGGATTAAGCAGAATACATCTATTGCCAACTAGGGCAACCTCCAACGCGGCAGTAGCACCAACAACATGGCCAATAACCAGATCTGATGCTAAAGCCGCTTCTGCAGGGAAAACAATGTTTCGGCATTTGCCATATAATAATTCAACGAAGCGACCAGTCGCTTTTGCAGATTCTAAAATTTTATTACCTTTGAACATAACGCCAGGAGAATTCCTTTTAAACTGTGTTTTGATTATGACGGCTGTTGAGGGATCCTGAATCACCAGCTTGGCAAGAGCCGATATTTCTTGGTAATGATCATTGATACTCATGATACCGTACTTATCGCTATTATCCTGAACACTTTCATCAAAATAACAGATAGTAAACTGGGAACCATTGTTCGTTAAGCGTTTACGTAATTCTCTGGCCCGTTCCCCAACCAAACCAAAAGAAAAATCAAATATGTAGCCCACATCCACAAACTCTTTTGGCCGAATCCCATTATTGCACCAGCCTTCATGGAATAGAGGTGAAAAGGTAAACATAGTATCCGCAGTGGTCTTCATGATCGGTCCAACCTCCAACATGTTAGAGTACTGATAAGAAAAAGTATGTACATTCAGATCATGCCCAACCAGGTTCATGGCATCTGCATCAAGGTAGTAGTTTTCACAGGTCATAAATGCTTTTATGTTTTGGCTGACACAAAAATCTGTTAAAAGGGAAGACTTCATGAAAAGAAGGGCCAGCTCAAAAGAAATACCTACCGATGCACGCGGTCCGAAAATTGACAAGTATAAAAGTGAACGAAGTGCATGATTTATTTTATTCTGAACAGGATGTTTTCCTGAATGGCAATACAACGCATCTTTAGGCACGCAGTAAATATTATATTCAGTCAATTTATTTCTATCAAATTCCATATATCTCTGACTTCCGGAGTTTATGATTAGAGTCCGGAATTGGGGCGGTTTATCTTCCTGGAAAAGCCAATGTGGCTGCCCTCGATAGGAACGGTTCAAAGACAGATCATCTTCCTGCAAGAGTAGCAGCGCTGGGGTGGTGATATCCCCAAAATCTAGTTTGGATTGAAAAATACTCACTGTTCGCTTCAGGAACCGTTTAAGACTGACAAAAGTAATCAATAACAAGACCGACAGGCGCGTTTTTTTTATAGACCATTCCTTAATTGAATACGTGGATAAATTGAGAATCCCCCCGATATCTTCAAAAAGATCAGGAGTAAAGCCCAGAGGCAGGCCCAAAACCAGGTGATGCTTCTTACCGCCTTGATCCCGCGAGAGAGCATCGGCAATCAGGATCTTAAAGATCGTGTGATGTCCTCTGTATCCGGCACTGCGAAAGAAATATTTTGAAAGATAGAGCAAGATAGTATTACGATCCCATTGTTCATTCAAAGCAGTCAAAACGTTTGATTTATCAACGGTTCTTCTGGCTGAATTGTAAGCAACATGGTTCAATGCCGTTTGAGCTGCTGTCCAGACGTTCTCACCTTCCTTTGTACGCAAATGTCCCGCATAAAATTCAGCTTCAGAAACTTCAATAGCTAACAAACGCATACATTTGCGCAACAGCCGTGAATGGAAGCTGTTTTTAATCGGGTTCAACACCTGAACGCTAACGACTGATCCTAAATTCTTATCCCTGCGGACCAGCCTTAAAGACAATAGACAGCTTTTTAGGGAAAGATGGTCAATGAAAATCATTTTAGATTAAACTGCATCTGAGGTATCTAAATCAGTACCAATCGATTAAAGCAAAAAAGCAAAATGGAAACAGCACATTAAGTTCTGTACCTGTGATTTCCTTTCCACTCACATAACAATCCACAATGGAATCCACATAATCCAGATTAAAAACCTCTGATGAAAGGATTTCACGGTATGTATGGTCAAAAAGGAGTTCTCTGAATACCGATGTCAGTGCAGAGTGATTACATATCTCAACCGCGTGGCTGAAAGTATGATCCACATCGTAAAGATAGGAATGGGGACCCACCTGTAAGTGCATCGGATAATCGATACGGTTCTTGAGCATCCACTTAAGAGGATGCTTGGTGGGATTTAGGTCCAAGCCGCGGCCCCAGCTTTCGGGCATAGCCGCGAGAAACTCCTGTAAGCGGCTGTCATAGAAAGGCAGCTGCATGTCAAAACCATAGACTTGGGCCGTCAGCGGAAGGCTTGCCACAGTAGCGCCCTGCCAGTGAAATGAACTGTAAAGGTGCAGATACCAGGAATAAGCTGTTTCCGGTGTTATAGCTTCAGCCGCTTCCTGCAGGTACGTTGATTCCATTTCCAGGGCATATTGACGGCGTCCCTTTTCCGTCAGCAGCTTCACATTCTTCAGCGATGTAAGGGGCAGACGCTGATTGCGTAGAAAGAAACTTGCCAGCAGCTGTTTTCTTTTATCGGCATCACTGCCTTGCACCTGCTCGTCAAATACAACATCACCTGCCCGGCTTCTCAGCAGGTTATAGATCACATCTGCGGTGTAAGATCCCTTAACAAAGGAATCCATGAATGTTGGTCCATAAAGGTAGCTGGCCATCTTATCGCTGTATTCTCGGAATTCCAGCACCGGGTGAAAAATAGTGACATACTGGCTGAACCCTAGGTTGTGGACCCCGTCACTTATTTCACCAGTAAAAACCGATTCACCGTTGTTATAATTTTTAGCGACATGGTCTGCAAGGATGCCGTACGTAAATATGTTGCCCGAAGAGATGAAATTACTTTTCATAGTCTCTTTCAAATGGCTAAAGACATGAGGAATTTCTTTAGTATAATCAAATTCCACTACCTCAAGAGGCACACCGTAGTAATCCGCTACCTTTTGGGCACGGTCAATTTCAAAGGGATTGATGATGCCGGCACGCTCAGAATAGCACATGCGTCCAATCACAGTCCTTACCTTGTCCGCCCCATAAACATGCACTAATCCGCCCAGGATGGAAGTAGAGTCCCAGCCGGATGAAAGATAGATCACATTACCATTATTGGACCCTCGGATCTTCAATGCATCCAGAAACAGATCAGCGTAACGCTCAAGATCAGCTTCCTCATAGTTACCCACTTTGATTGGTTTGAATTTCGATTGCTTGATCTCGACTTTTCCAGGTCCAATCAAAGCGATTTCACCGACTCCAAGGCGATAGACATTTTTATAGACCGTATGCTTCTTGGCTGGCCGGTAGCCATAGACAGTCAATGTGTGTGCCAGGCCAACCTGGTCGTAACCATCCTTGGAGGGAGACTCCGGGAACAGGGAAAGGTCCGATGCAAATACAACCTTATCCGCTTGCGAATAACAGTAGCAGTCAAACTGACCATAACGATCCGCAAACACCTCAACAGTGGCAGTAGAGGGATTGCAGAGCATCAATAGAAAACGGCCCTCAAGCTTTTTCAATGAATTTTGAGTCTTGCCAGAGAGAAATAATTCACGCAATTTCTCTTGGCTGCAGTCTGACATTGTATCATTAGAACCACGTATCCCAATCAGATTTCCAACATAAAACAGCTGATTCCCATTTGACAGAGCAAGCGATTGAACATCCGAATCTCCCTGGATAAGCATGTCATCTGCTCTGTAAAGCGTGTTCAGGTTATTTATTTTCTCTTTGTATCCTTTGGTTAATACTAATTTCACAGTGACCTCTTTATGTAGAGTGGATCATTGTTTAAGCTTCTTTGGCAAATACAACTCAGGATTGTTTCCAGGCTAGAGTTTTTATTTTCAGCCCTGCAAGCAGGCTGCAATCGAGATCAATCTTTGTATCTCTTTGGGCTTCAAACCGGTGATTTTTTATGATTCCTTTTTTAAGCAATGATCGATCAAACCCGAAATTTTCAGCCAGTTTGCTGCCAAATTCATACTTGGGACACTGTGCCCGTAACCCGTATTAATTACTTGAATAAAACCCACTTTCAGTAGCTGCATGATTATCATACCAATGAAATATGGACTTAAAGACTTTAAATATTAGTTGATTAATTCCCAGCTTAATGGTGTTCCTTTTTTTGCGTTCTTAGTTGCCCGTTTGCCAATTATTTCTTTTAAATGCTTGGGCGGCAGCCCATTTCCAGGTCTTATGGATCTCACATTTTCCCCAGAAAACATGTCCCCTTTCTTCATATTCCTTATCACAAAAAGCGATCTTGAAAAAATCCTACTTTTTTTCACCTTTTCGGATATTTCATAATTGACCTTACCCAGGGCTTTCTCAGCAGATCTCACAGCATCGACCATCTCTTTGAACTGTGCTTTATCCAAAGAAAAAGCAGCATCAGGTCCCTCAATACTTTTATCAAGAATGAAGTGCTTTTCTATAACCTTGGCTCCCAGTGCAACAGCCGTAACCGGAACTGTAATCCCCAGAGTATGGTCACTTAACCCGGCATTTACATCAAACCGTTCAGCCAGATCTGGGATAGTCCTTAGATTGACTTCTTCTATTGGTGCAGGGTAAACCGATGTACATTTCAATAAGATTATTTTATCATTGCCCATTTCTCTACAAGCATTCACGGCTTCTTGGATATCTTGCATTGTTGCAATACCAGTGGAGATAATGACGGGTTTCCCCTTCGAAGCGATGTATTGAATCAAAGGAATATCGGTAATTTCAGGTGAAGCTACTTTATAAGCAGGGACATCCATTTTTTCCAGAAAGTCAACTGCTGTTTTATCAAAAGGTGATGAAAAACAAATAAGCCCTAGCTCGTCAGCTATTTTTTTAAGTTTTGGCTGCCATTCCCAAGGGGTATATGCCTCTTTGTATAGTTCATACAATGTTTTTCCATCCCATAACATCCCATCTCTTATTTGGAAGTATTCATTATTACAATTAATTGTAATTGTATCGGCTGTATATGTCTGAAGTTTGATAGCATCGGCTCCGACTTCCTTAGCAGCTTTTACAGTTTTAATGGCAGTGTCAAAATCTTGATTATGATTACCTGAAAGTTCCGCAATAATAAATACAGGTAGATCTAAACCAACTGATTTATTTGATATTTTTATCATACAAATACTTCTTAAAAAATTAGTGACTCATAATAACGGTAAAATTTCTTAGAATAATCGATTGTTATTTTTTCTGGAATTTTTAAACCTATTAAATCATTAATAGACCATACTAAATCCTTAAACCCAACTTTATGCCTGAAATACATAGTGCTAGAGAATCTGGGGTTGATTTCAAATACTTTTGGACCCGCTAAAGTTAATCTTAATTGTACATTAATTGAACCTACAAGATCTAGAGCTTTGGCTATTTTTCTACAATAATCTTCAAGTACATCAGACTGTACTACTTCAGCATATCCGGTGATCCCCCCAAGCAATGTTCGATGCAATGCAATAGTAAATATTTTACCTGATTTTCCACGAAAAACTCCACATGTATACTCTTCATGATCGGGAAGTAGTATTTCTTGTAAAATACTATCAGTCCTTTTTCTCCTATAATATTCTAGATCCTTTTCGTCTACAATTACTCCTAAACTCTTACTCCCACAACTGCTCCGATCTTTTATTATACATGGATATTCAGAAGGATCTTGATTAAGCTCACAAGTCCAAGGAACGTCGATATTGTTTTTATGCATAAATTTATATGTTCTCAGTTTATCACTACCAATTTCAATTGCCTTTTTATTTGCTTTTATTACTTTTGCCCCTCCAATCTCGTCTGTTTCTATAAAACTCAATATTTCAGGTTCAGAAATTGGTATAATAAAATCGATATCATACTTTAGACAATTTTTTTCAATCGTTTTTAGATAACTCGGATCATTAGCCATAGGAACCTTGATAAATTCATCAACAAAATATTTGTCAATACTGCTTTTACAACAGTCTGACCCAACAATACGGGACGCAATATTTGCATCTTTCAAAATCTTTATCGCGGTCTGACCTATATCCCCATTAACAGCAGTTACAAGTATGTTCATTATTTCTCAAGTACTCTATAAAGATATTCATTATTAGGGTCAAATCTTTTTACGTCGATCAATAATCTTGAAACATCATATTTTGTTTTTTGTAGTTGTACTTCCACAGAATCAGTATTTACATTAAGAATGGCCCATCCAGCATATCCTCCTCTATCCCGGGCTTGGCCAACAGCGCCAGGATTAAAAACTAGCTGGTTGTTTTTCTTAAAAACATATTGATAATGTGAATGTCCCATAATTACACAATCGTAATTTAAACCAAATATTAATTCAATAATTTCATCTGACGTATCTGGATATATATAACCATTTTTTTTTAAAGGTGATCCATGACAAATGAATATTGTTTTGTCCTCAATAATTATTTCAATTGTTTCTGGTAAATTAATTACCCATTTATAATTATTATTTGAAACAGCATCCATTGTTTGTTTTAATCCGTTGCCATATCTATTTGTATAATTGCATTTTATAGTTCTATTATCTTCCATAAATAATTGAAATTTTTCATCATGATTACCCTTTACTCCATAGTCAATATTTGCTTTTAAATAATTAATAACTTGTTCTGCCTGATAATAATATCCAACTACATCACCACAAAATATAAGTTTGTCACAACTTTTAAATTCCCGAGTGTTTATTATACATTCAAGGGAATACCAATTTGCATGAATATCGCTCAGAACTGCGATTTTAACCATTCGAATCTCTAATTTCCCTTAGCGCCTCTATAAAAGTGAGTGTTTCAGGTAATCCTTTAGACGATTCTACTATTTGATCATGAGTATTTTTACCTTGTAGAAACAATGGTGGACTTCCCGGTGTGAATACTTCACAAATCTGCTGAGCCATTTCCTTGATGCTCAAGCATTCTTTTCCAGCTAAATACATTTTCCCTACTTTCATTTCTTTAGCAATAAAACAAATTATTTTTGCTGCATCTTTTACGAATATATAATTCCTTTTGCCTAAACCATCTCCATAGATCTCAGGGGGTTTATTTTCATTAAGTGCTCCTGATATTGCTCTGTTTACCCCTAGATGTTGCGGACCATTTAAACCAAAAATACCGCATATTCTTAATATTGAAACTTTTTCATACAGTTCGTTAATTATCTTTTCTGGTAACCACTTACTCAATGAATACGGTAAATCTGGATTATCTTCAGACTTATCTGAAATATATGTTTCCTCTTTTCCATGGATAAAAGTACCTGATATGAAAATGAAATGTGCCTTTAATTCTTTAGCCACTTTAGCGAGGCGAATTGAAGCTAGTGTGTTCACTTCAAACATTCTTTTATTCAATGACTCTGAAAAATCTACAACACTTGCCATATGTATGATAGTATTAGCATCCTTGCAAATTCTAAGTAATTCCTGACTACTAGCTGCTGCAATATCGTTAATAATTACTTGTCTGGATCCAGTCGGTCTATTGTCAATTGAAATGATATCATGGTCATATTTCAACAATTCTTTATAGGTGTACTGACCTAAAAAACCCGATGATCCGGTTAAGACGACTTTCATGTTTTTATTTTTTCTTTAAAATGTCGTTAAATCTCGCCCAAATCCCTTTTGATCAAACTCTATACATCTTTTAAGAATGGTTTAAAATAACCTGTTCCCTTTTTATATGTTTAACATCCAACTGATAGATGCTAAAATTTTTCTTAATACTCTTATTAGTTACAATACAAACTCATATTCATTATAATTTTTGAACATCCAAATCCATCAATTAATTCTTTTCCTTTTATACTAGCGCTTTTAAACCAAACTGAATCAATAATCGAATTGTTAATTCGATTAGAAATATGCTCAATTGATACAGAAGAATGCCAACCTAGGTTAATAGCTATACCGCAAGCAATCAATCCTTTCAATACTCCAAACTGGTTCACCGCAGTTCCAATTAATACTATTGGTAATCCCATAAATGCTAACTCCCAGCATGTACTCCCCCCAGCTGAAACAGCCAGGTCCGCCCAAGCCATTAGTTCAGGCATACTCGAAACATTTTGTAATAGCTCAACACTATGTTTGCAATTCCCTGCTGTTTCCTTCAATGTATCTAAATGTTGATAACTTGAACCCATCACCACTTTTATTTTAAAATCCTCAACATTAACTTGATTTAGAGCTTTTAAAACTTTCAAGGTCACATTATTTGGATCACCACCACCCATAGTTACCAAAATCTTCTTTGCGACTTCAGGGATTTTCCTATTCCAATTTTTATAGGCTAAAAACTCCTCTCTTAACAATACATAATCTGTACCTAACAATAATTTCGTTTCTGGCTCGCACGAATAGCTCAACTCTCCTGCATAAATATTTTGGTTTAAGATAATATCTGCAACATAATGGTCGAAATGTACTATGTCATCAATTATCAGAAGGGGGTTGCCGTTATTCTTAATACTCCGCTGGTAATGCGTATCAAAATGATATCCATCGAGAACTACCCAGGGTTTGGTTGTTGGTAAATCATTTATAGTTGATAGTGTGGATTCAAAATCAGCTTGATTAGGGTAGGGCTCCTTAATCTTAACAAGTTCAAATCCTTCATAAATAATTCTATTCCTAAGACTTTCACTTTCACAAACAGATATGAATGTTACTTTGCCACCTTTCTTTCTCCAAGCTTGTGCCAGTGCCAGGCAACGTATAAGATGTCCTGAACCAATTTGTGTATTAGCATCTACACGGATAAAAAGTTGTTTTTTATTTGGAAGCATTAGTTCAACCTCTTAAATCCATTATGGCAAACAGGGCCATCTAAATAATTTTCTGGATCAGCCCCATCCTCAATCTCTTTTATTTTTATAAATACATCATCTAATGCTTTTATGTAATCGTCCACGATGATTTTTGTGTGATCCTTGCAGACATAAACACTATTTGACGTTAAAAATCCCATTTTCAACATTTCCTGTGTGATCAACGTTTTATATATGAGCTCATTTGAACTGTCAAAACTGAAGTGTGTCAAAGACGGCAAACCAGATATGTGAAGCTTGAGCTCGTGCTTTGCACCAAGTTTCTCCCAACTCTTATTAACATAGTGGCCATACTCCATAATTACTTTCGGCACGTTGTCCCTCTCCATTAGCTCTATAGTCTTCAGGGCAGCTGTTGGACCAATACGTTCTGTCCAGAAGGTACTGCTGATGAATGACGATTGGGCATGTTCCATCACTTCTTTCTTCCCTATCACGGCAGAAATAGCATAGCCATTACCCATAGTTTTTCCAAATATTGCCACATCTGGGATTACACCATACGAAAGATGAATCCCACCTAAATTTTGGCGAAATCCAGATGTAATTTCGTCAAAAATGAGAACAATTTTATGCCTGTCTGCTAATTTGCGTACTCTATGTAAAAAACCATCCTCAGGCTCCTGGTTACGAATTACTTCCATGATAATCACACCAATATCATGGTTTTGAATTATTGATTCCAATTCTTTGATATTATTATATTTAAATGGAATAGCGGTATCTTTCAGATTTTGAGGAACGCCATTTGGTTCAAGTCCTGGTAAGAGGTGTTCTGCAAGATTTACTTCTCCTGTAAGATTTGCTGACAAATACCAATCATGCCAGCCGTGATAACCGCAAAAAGCGATTTGGTCTTTACCGATTGCAGCCCGGGCTATTCTAACGGCAATTGCACAAGCTTCCCCACCTGTTCTAGCTAAGCGCACCATCTCAGCCCAGGGATGCAATTCAATTAACTTTTCTGCAAGATAAACTTCTTCAGGGCAATTCAATGTAGATACATTGCTCTTTGAAATCGCTTTACTAACAACCTGATCAACCTCTTCATTTGCATAGCCCAAAATATTTGTCCCGATACCCATGATTGACATATCAATATACTTATTCCCATCCAAATCCCAAATAAAACATCCTTTTGCCCTGTCGAAATAGGCTGGCCACTTGTCAGGCAAGAACATTTCTGCTCTCTTAGAAAGCAACATATTTCCACCGGGGATAATGGATTTTGCATGTTTCCACAATTTTTGACCGCTATTCACAGTATGCCTTTCAAGCTATTTTATTTATACATAAGACTGTAGCCCTCTTCACAAAAGGGCGCAGTTAATGATTTAAGTTCTATATTTTCGTCTAACCATTCAGCTACTTCCAATAAAGGGATTAATGGGGCACAATTTTTAAAGTGCTGATATACTTCACGACAAACCACGAGATCTTCTGGGTAATCTACAGTTAATCTTAAGTCTTTTCTTTCAAGTGAGTTAGGTGATATTAAATAATGGATTTTAAATTGACTCTTATTTTCTCGGATATACAGTGAACATAATTCTGATAGATGCTTATCATCTCCATTACTATGTGATAATTGAAGTGCTTCTAATTTAATAATTTCAAAACCACAACCATCAATTATATTATCTAAAAATGAAGCATCAGCATTATTCGACAAATGTTCTTTCCAACCCTCTTCGATCAAGTTAAAATAAGGATATGGAGATTCTGTTGTCATCCGGAAAATATCAGTGGCATTTGATTCTTGGCCGCATTGTATTAATCGCATAAGTACATCTTTTTCATCACCGATGATATATTTTAATTTGTTTTCATTGGCATAATCGATGAACCCAAGGTTATGACTTCCTTCAGATATGCCCAAAACGATTTCATCTATGCATTTTATTTTCGATAAACAGGCAATAATTTGATCCAAAATGCAAATTCCCTTTTCAGAGTCTAAATTCTGAAAGGGTTTCCCATATAAACGGTTTCCCTGATTTCTGCATGCTAATGCGGCCGTTAATTTTCTCATATGGCTTCCTTGGGTATTGGTGCATTACATTTGATATTTTTTTTTGTTTTTTTTCCAATCACATCGTTTAATTGATATATTGGTCTACCTAAATTTAAAGTCCCAACCCTCTTTAAACAAACATCTTCTAATTTCAAAATACAGCCTGCTCTTAAATCGCGATTTGCGACAACTACCTTTGTTGCTTTCATTCGATATTTTTCTTCCAATTTCGTTAGCTGCAAATTATCGCTGCCGAGTGCATTTTCAAATTTTCTGACAATTCGCACAAATTCCTTAAATCTACTGGGCTCTAATGCTGAAACAAAATCTTCAATTTTTAAAGCCCTATCAAGAGTGATGTGTTTTTCAATACAATCAATATCCATTCCCAATGCTATTAACGAAAGAAATAAGGCATCTTCTTCACCCCCTGATGAATGATCCATGAATCCTAACTTAGCCCCTGGATATCTTATCTTTAAACTTTTTAACTTGTTTAAATTATTTTGTGAAAGTGGCGTTGGTTCTGCTTGGAAGCCATACATAAAACATATTTTATCCAAATATCCTTTTAATATGTGTTCAATAAGACTATCAATATCATCAACCGGAACGCCTCCGATAGAAATATATATTTTATCAAAAAATTTTAATGTTTCTTTCAATAATAAACTATTATAAAATTCTGTTGACGACAATTTAACGCCATCCGCATTTAATTTTTTTGCCATATTCAAACTTTTTAATCCAAATACATCAAATAATACTTGCTTTTTTGCAGTTTGAATCATGGTAACCGTTTCTTCCCATATATTTATTTCCATTTCCAATGATTTAAACAATTCATAATACTCATAATCCGGGGTTGCCAACTCATCAGCATAAACCAATTGAAACTTAATACAATCAGCATCCGACTCTAATGCTCCCTTAGTTAGTAATTCTGTTAACTTTGGAGAACCTTCATAACCTTGCGCAATTTCAGCGATTATTTTAACCATGTTTCATACCTATATATCGACAATTTTTACATTATTAATGAATGCAGGCATTATTAAATTTTTTAAATATAATCGAACTTTGTAATATCTTTCATCTTCATTGATTATTTTAAATCCACACGATAAAAACGATTTTATTGAGGGAATATTATCTTTTTCCATACCTGCTTCAAAAATTTTTTTATTAAATATATAACTTGCAATCAAACATGAAGCCCAAACTAACGTTTTCCCGAAACCTTTACCACGTATATTGGAATTAAAAACAAATATTCCTATAGAAGTATTACCATCACCAGTTAAATTTTGTAATCCTGCAGTACCGATTAAGACACTATTAATAAATAAGCCACAAATAGAATCATTGTTTGATAATTTTTTTTTTAACACATAATCCTTCTGTTTTTCCATATTAATATCTGACGGATTATTTTCTAAATAACTATTCTGATTTTTTAAGCCACTAATATATTCATTAGTTACATCCTCTGGCAAAATCGTTCTATATTCATATATATCGTTTTGACAAGTAAAAACTATTTTTTTATTGAATACCATTTTATAAACTCGTTATTTAGCCTGACCTATTCACAAAAAAGGACGATGCCATATTCCAACATAAACAGAATCAGTCAGTTAAGAAAAATATGTCAAGAACTGACATATCCTTTTATTTCTCTGAAAGAATTTTCTTTATATCGGCCTTTTTTACTCTCCGGCAAATGGATCTGCTTTTTTG
>CAZNGA010000059.1:0-19683 GCA_964572485.1 uncultured Chitinophagales bacterium | reverse complement strand
CTCTCTGAATATCAAGGTTGTTTTTTTCGGCTTCAAAAAAGTGCGGAAGTCAGGAGATCAATAGAACCTGCAGGTGAGGAGGGTAATGTCATCCACAAATAACTTGCTCCCTTTGAAATCCTCAAGATAATCAATCAATTTTTTATTGAATTTCTCTATATTAAGTGTCGCATTCTTTTGAACGAACTCCTTCAGCCGATCCACCTCAAATCGATCCTCTTCCTCATTTTCAAGGTCTGTCATACCATCTGTATAATTGACCAGCAAAGAGTTTTTTTCAAGTATGGCTTCTCCAATTGTTAAGAATGGTAGTTGGTTAAACATCCCCAAAATAGTTGTTCCGGTTTCCAATTGGGTTATATTATTCTTTGCAAAAAGTAAGGGCGGATTATGTCCCGCATTTACATAAATCAGTTGACGGCTTTTAACATTATACTTAGCTATGAACATCGTAATGAACTTATCTCCTCCGGTGATCTTTGCTACATTCTTGTTAAGGATCTTTATAAACTTCTCGGAGGATAGTTTTTGCTTGACCATGGCCCTTAGGGTTGCCTGGAAATTTGCCATAAGTAATGCTGCTGCAACTCCTTTACCGGAAATATCGGCAATACAAAAAATATGCTCTTCCTCACTCAACCTTATAAAATCATAATAGTCGCCTCCAACTTCATGATTGGGTAGATATACTGCAGCAAATTCAAAGAATTCATTTTTCGGAAGTTCAGAAGGGATCAGCATCGTTTGCATCTTAGCTGCCAGTTCCAGTTCTCGCTTCATTCCCTCTTGCTCCAACTGTCGCAGAAAAAGCTTTTTATTTTCAATTGCCACCATTATGATATTCGAAATGGTCTGAATAAATCTTATTCTGTCCTCGCGCTCTTCCACAAAATCCATCTCGCTTGTTGAAATTAAAGTATACGCCAAAGGTTGATCTTTATGAAATACAGGGATGATCTCCTCGAATTGCTTAATCAACTTGTTGCTGGCTTTCGTTGCCACAGTATTCTCTTTATATTTAAGTAATACTTTGCTGACATCGAGGCCCTTGATATCATCCTCCACTCCAAAATAACAGGCACATTCCCAGCTAAGCTCATTATTCGAAATTGTTTTATTGGAAACAAAAAAGGCCAATTTTTCAATTTTCATTTGCCCACGCATAATAAACTCATAAATTCTGAATAAGGATTCAGCAGGAAGGTTATTATTGATTGCCTGGGTAACTTCAAGCAAAGAGTTCAATTCCAATTCCTTGGATAGCAGCAACTTGCCTTGTTTAGTTCCTTGAGCCATTACTCGCTTAATTTATTCATTTACTATGCACAATTGATCTATCATAAACTCTTTTCTCTTGTCTTAACATCCAATGCATCTCTAAATCCATTGCCCACCAAATTGAAAGCCAAAACCATTAGCATGATCACAATACCCGGTACAATGGCAAGAAATGGCTGGTTAGTGAGCAAATAATCACGATGCACATTCATCATCATGCCCCATGATGGTACAGGTGGTTGCACTCCGATTCCCAGGAAACTCAATCCTGCCTCAATAATAATGGCTGCGGCAAAATTTGCAGCTGCGATCACCATTACCGGGCCCAATACATTGGGGAGTATGTGAACTGATATTATCCTCATCCTTGAATACCCTAATGATTTTGCTGCTTCAATAAATTCCAGCTCTCTTATTCCCATCACTTGTCCCCGGATCAACCGGGCTACTTCAACCCACATGGTCAATCCAACAGCCACAAAAATTTGCCAAAATCCTTTTCCTAAGGCTAAGGTAATGGCAAATATTAATAATAATGTAGGAATAGACCATATCACATTGATCAACCACATGATAATATCATCCACTACACCTCGGAAGTATCCGGCAATAGCACCCAGAGTAATTCCAATGATCAAAGAAATCAATACGGCAATAAATCCAACGGATAAAGAAATTCTTATTCCGATGATGAGTCTGCTTAAATTATCTCTGCCAAATCTATCGGTTCCTAGATAGTACTTCTTGGTAACGATGTTATGACTACTTACCTCTTTCTCCATTTGAGTGATCGATGCACTTATCAGTTCTTCATCAATATTATAGAAGAAAACACTATCCCCTTTAGTAACAACCTCCTGATTTGTAAGAGATTTAGGATAAACCACATCTATCAGGTCGATCCTAATCTCTCTATTCAGATCAAAAGTCCCGATATACTCATTAAAAATGATCTCCCCATTTTCAAATCTATAATCACCTAAAGTGAATAATGTCTCCAGGGGGATCAAGTAATAAGGTGTTTCCTTACCAAATAACATCGTCTCAAAGATCACTTGAGATTCTATCTTCTTGTTCTTCCGAACTTTTAGCATATTGACAGTAAATCCGGGATTTTTTGTGCCAATATTAAGCACCATATCGTTGGCATATGGTGTTGAGTCAGGGGTGATCAAATATCCGAGGATTCCGAGCAGCAGTGCAATAATAATGGCTACGATCCCTGTAAGAGCAAGGCCATTCTTTAAAAATCGATTCCAAGCCTTTGAAGTTGGTGACTCAAATCTCTCCTGCGATCGTATATCCTGATCCTCTGACATTATCCTAAATTATTAAACCTTATCATGCCTTCTTTTGAGGCCAAATAAGAAAATTTATCTAATGACCCATAATCAATAGCCTCTACTATTTCATAATCAAAGCTACTCTTATCGTATGCCATTTGGTAAATAAATGCCCTTTTTAAAAGGCTTTGAAGACATTTGCATACTGCCTGCTCATCAATAACAGCTCTCTTAATTATATCTTTATAGGAAGATACAAAATATAATATATCCATTATATCCATTTCCTCATCAGAAAATTCTTTCATTTTACTGCTCTTTCCTTCCATTTATAACCTCCCGTAAAACCGACTATCCCTATAAGAATAACATAAAATATATGAACAAGCTGTATAGGCAAAAATAAAAATAATATTCTTTTTTGTTTACTAAAATCAGAGGCAGCAATAATGAATGTCCCGTCCAGCAATAATTTACCACCTAGTTGTAGCAAAACCAAAGGAGCAAGTGAAGGGTAAAATATAGAGATCACAACATTGACTACTATTGAAAGGTTGAACAGGTATACCATACTGAGGACAACAAGTATTTTTTTATCGCTGTATTTTGATGTTTTAGATACCCACCTTTTACGTTGCTCAATAAAATCTCTTAAGGTAAGGGATGGAGAAGTAGTTACAACAGCATCTCTACTTTTCACAAAACCAATTTGCTTAGGGTAGTGGTTTGCCACCTTATGGAGAAGGAAGACGTCGTCGCCTGAAGCTACATCCTCAACTCCCTGATATCCCTTAACATTGATAAAGGCCTTTTTCTCATATGCCAAATTTGCACCATTACAGATCAGGGCGCCATTATGCCCAATTGCCCCACCGCCTATTCCAATCAAAGCTGTAAAATCCAAAGTTTGAAATATCTCAAAAAAAGTGTCCCTGAATTGGTAAGCCACGGGACCTGAGATAAGTTTCAGATCATTTTTCTCGTAGTAAGAAACGGTACTTGACAACCACTTCCTTTTTACAATACAATCCGCATCTGTAGTTATTATTAGGTCTCCGGAAGCATTTTCAACACCCACTTCCAAAGCCTTCTTTTTATATGAAATTGTGGTTTGCAGATCATCTATCACTCCGCTCATTTTTATCAATTTAACATTTCGAAATTGTGGGCTTTCCACCAATTTGGCAGTTGCATCGGTTGAAAAATCATCCACTACAATTACTTCAACAAGGTTCTGAGGATATACCTGATCAGTGATAGAGGTAAGGCATTTACCAATATTCAGCTCCTCATTCCTTGCGGCAATAACAATGGAAACCTTGGTTTTACCTGTAACATTACTATCTACCCATGAAGGCACCTTTAGCCACCCAACCAAATAATAAATGATAAATGCGATATACGAAACGGTGAGTAAAAGTGATATCAGCTTAAGAACTTCCATTTCTTGGGTTATAACCAATAACTAATGGTATAAATGTAAGATTAATTATTGAATGCGTGCTACAGGATCTACGAGGGAAATTTAAAAAGCAACAGGGTAACCTTTTGTAAAAAACTTCCATTAAATCTCCTACATTTGCAATAGAAAAAAAGAAACCCAAGAAAATTGCCAAAAGACACCTCCATAAAGCATGTTTTGATTATTGGCAGCGGCCCTATTATCATTGGCCAGGCATGTGAGTTTGACTATTCAGGATCGCAAGCTGCCCGTTCAATAAAGGAAGAGGGTATAGTTGTATCACTGATCAATTCCAATCCGGCAACGATCATGACTGACGAGGTAATTGCAGACCACATCTTTTTACTTCCCCTAACCACTGACTCGATAGTTAAGATCCTTGAAGAACAGGATATTGACTCTGTGCTTCCAACTATGGGAGGTCAAACCGCACTAAACCTTTGTATTGAAGCTCAAACTTTAGGAATATGGGGAAAATACAATATTAAGTTGCTGGGTGTAGATATTGAAGCTATAGAAATGGCTGAAAATAGAGAGGAGTTCAGAAAACTGATGATGAAAAATGATATCAAAGTAGCTCCATCTAAGATGGCCAATTCATTTTTAGAAGGAAAGGAGATCGCTCAGGAAATAGATTTCCCTTTGGTGATACGCCCTTCTTACACTCTTGGAGGGACGGGAGGAAGTTTAGTGATGGAAGCGGCGGATCTCGACCAAGCTTTGGAGAGAGGTTTAAAGGCATCTCCCACCCATGAGATCCTGGTAGAAAAGGCGGTTTTAGGGTGGAAGGAATTTGAATTAGAGCTTTTGCGAGATAAGAGTGACAACATTTGCATCATTTGCACCGTTGAGAATTTGGATCCGATGGGGATTCACACCGGCGATTCAATTACAGTTGCACCAGCGATGACCTTGTCAGACACTTCATTTCAGAAGATGAGAGATCAGGCGATCAAAATGATGTGTGCACTTGGTAATTTTGCTGGAGGTTGTAATGTGCAGTTTGCCATCAACCCCATAGACGAAGAAATTATCGCTATTGAGATCAATCCCAGAGTTTCCCGCTCATCAGCATTAGCTTCAAAAGCTACAGGATATCCTATCGCTAAGGTCGCTGCGAAGTTGGCTATAGGGTATGATCTCCACGAGGTTGGAAATCAGATCACTAAAACAACTTCAGCATTCTTTGAACCGGCATTAGATTATGTTATTGTAAAATTTCCGAGATGGAATTTTGACAAATTCTATGGAAGCGATGAAACCCTTGGGTTGCAAATGAAATCGGTAGGCGAAGCAATGGCCATTGGAAGAAGTTTTACAGAAGCTCTGCAAAAAGCTTGTCAATCCTTAGAAAACAACAAGATCGGATTAGGGGCAGACGGAAAGACCTGGAGAAAGACGGAAGATATTTTATCAGCACTTCAGAACCCTAGTTGGGATCGAATCTTTAGGATCAAAGATGCCATTCAGATCGGCATTCCTGCTAAGACGATCCAGAAACTCACGAATATTGACAAGTGGTTCGTCATGCAGATCGAACATCTAGTGACATTAGAGAAGCAATTTATCGGCCTTGGCTTAGAAGATATTACCAAGGAGCTTCTCACTGAAATGAAGCAAAACGGGTATGCTGATGAGCAGATCGCAAACATAATAGGGAATGTTAGCGAAGAGGATGTGTATCAATTAAGGGTAAAAATGGGGGTACAAAGAACCTATAAGTTAGTAGATACCTGTGCAGGAGAATTTGAAGCTGAAACTCCGTACTATTATTCAACATTTGAAGCTGAAAATGAGAGTATTCCCTCCAAAAAGAAAAAGATCATTGTTCTAGGTTCCGGACCAAACAGGATCGGGCAGGGTATTGAGTTCGATTATTGTTGCGTTCATGGTATTTTAGCGATTAAAGAAGCAGGATATGAGGCCATTATGATCAATTGTAATCCGGAAACGGTTTCTACTGATTTCGATATTTCAGACAAGCTTTATTTTGAGCCAATTTTCTGGGAACATATCAATGAGGTAATTGACCATGAGCAACCTGAGGGCGTAGTCGTTCAATTGGGAGGACAAACCGCTTTGAAGCTTTCAGAACTGCTTGACAAGAAAGGGATCAAGATCATCGGGACAGATTTTCAGAGTATGGATCTAGCAGAAGATAGAGGCATATTTTCTGACCTTTTGAAAGAAATGGATATTCCATATCCCAAATATGGGGTCACAGAAAATGCGGAAGATGCAGCAGATGTAGCTAAGAAAGTTGGTTATCCTGTATTGGTGAGGCCATCATATGTTCTTGGTGGCCAGCAAATGAGAATTGTCATCAACGAAGAAGAATTGGAAGCGGCCATCCTAAAAATAATCAAACACATTCCTAATCATTCCATTCTGATCGATCATTTTTTAGATCGAGCTCAGGAAGCTGAGATCGATGCCATTTGCGATGGTGATGATGTTCATATTATGGGTGTTATGGAGCACATAGAACCAGCCGGCATACACTCCGGAGATTCAAGTGCTGTTTTGCCCCCATTCGGTTTAACCGATAAGATAATAGATACTATGATCTCATATACCAAGAGAATTGCTTTGGCTTTAAATATCAATGGACTGATCAACCTTCAGTTTGCCATTAAAGGCGAAAAAGTGTATGTAATTGAAGCCAACCCAAGAGCTTCCAGGACCATGCCATTTATTTCCAAGGCATACAATGTTCCTTATTTGAATATTGCTACAAAAATAATGCTAGGAGATAAAAAATTAAAAGACTATGCAATCGACAAAAAAATTCATGGATTTGCCATTAAAGAGCCAGTATTCTCATTTGACAAATTCCCGAATGTAAATAAAGAACTTGGCCCTGAAATGAAGTCAACCGGTGAGGCGATTCGATTTATCAATGATCTCCATGATCCGCTGTTTCGTCAATTGTATAGTGAAAAATCGATGTACTTAAGCAGGTAATATTATGAATCTCTTCAAGGTTTTGTTTTACGTATTAGCTATCTATTTAGTGTTAAAACTCATTTCAAGATACGTTTTACCTTTTTTGGCAAGATTACTCCTCAAAAAAGCACAAAAAAAAAAATATACAGAGAGATATAGTACTACTCAAGACAAGGACAGGGTCATATATAAAGAGGAAGAAAAAGAATCCAAGGCCGACAAAGATGGGAAAGGCGAATATATTGATTTTGAAGAGGTAGATTGATCGGTCAACAGATCTTTTACAAATACTTGCGTTCATCAAAACACTCATTTTTGTTTTTTATTCGATTAATAATTTCTAATTTTCAAGGATGGTCATAGATATTATTTTTCTCATTTTTCTAGCGCTGGGAATAATCAAAGGATTCAGAAATGGCCTTATCAAATCCATCTTTTCTATTCTTGCACTTTTTATTGGAGTCATTGGCGCACTAAAATTTGCCCATCTGGCATCCATATATTTGCATGAGTGGTTTGATATAAGCAGTAAATATTTGCCGCTGATCTCATTTTTAGCAGTATTTATTCTTATCATCATTTTAGTCACGATGCTTTCCCGCATTGTTGAAGGATTAATAAAATTTGTACAGCTCGGCTTAATAAACAAAGCTGCCGGCGCCATCTTATGGGCAGCATTATCTACTTTTATTTTCAGCACGATCCTTTGGTTTCTATATCAAGCTGAATTAATAAGCCCTGCTCTTCAAGCGGAGTCAAAAGCTTATGGTTTTCTTGAACCTATCTCTCCCTTTATCATGGAATTTCTGGCAAATGCCCTTCCCTTTTTAGAAGGGATCTACCACTCTCTTGAATTATATTTCAATCAACTGTATACAGAAGCAGCACCTGTTACAACCTTATGATCATGGTCTTATTGGTAGACAACTATGATTCATTCACTTATAATCTTTATGGATATTTGATCCAATTGAGGGTAGACTGCAAGGTAGTTAGGAATGATGTTTACAGTTCTGAAGATATTATAAAAATGGATCCTCAAGCTATTGTTTTCTCACCAGGGCCAAAAAAACCGCAAGATGCAGGTATCATGATGGAGCTAATTGAAAAATGTCATGAAAATATCCCAATATTAGGCATTTGCCTTGGGCACCAAGCCATTGGAACTTTTTTTGGCGCAAAGCTTGTTACCACAAAACATCCTATGCATGGAAAAACATCAATAATTAAGCATAATAATGATCCGGTATTTGAAGGGCTTCCTGAAACAATAGAGGTGATGAGATATCATTCCTTACTATTGTCAGATATTGATAACAAAGATCTGGAGGTCATTGCAGAAACCTCCGACAATGAGATCATGGCCATATCACATAAGAAATTTCCTATTTACGGTTTTCAGTTTCATCCTGAGTCGATTTTAACTGAAAAAGGAATGGTCTTGCTTTCAAATTGGGTCAATATTAATCGATTGATCAAAAAAAAACTGACTGATCTGGAAAAATAATCTGTAAACAAGGTTAAATATTTTAAAAAGGATTATTTTAGCATTCTTGAATGATGAACATAATTGTATTATAGCATGAAGAAAGAGGTTGATTTTGTGGTCGACAAAAAGTTCAAATATTTAGAAAAAGGTGAGGGTACAATTTTATTGCTCTTGCATGGTTTATTCGGTGCATTAGGCAACTTTGTTCATGTGATAGATCATTTTTCAAAGAAATATAAAATTTCCATCCCTCTTCTCCCTATCTATGAGTTACCCATATTGGAATCGACTGTCAATGGGCTGGTAAAGTTCGTACACAAGTACATTGAGTACAAGAATTATAAGTCTGTAGTACTGGTTGGAAATTCATTGGGCGGCCATATTGCTTTGTTATATGCTTTAAAATACCCTGCAAAAGTGAAAGCAGTAGTTTTAACCGGCAGTTCAGGACTTTTTGAAAGTAATGGTTTAGGCGAAGGGTTCCCTCAAAGAGGAAATTATGAATATATTAAAGAGCGTGCAGCTTATACATTTTATGATCCCAAAACGGCAACAAAAGAACTTGTTGATGAAGTTTTTGATGCTGTAAATAATAGGAATAAAGTATTAAGGATCATATCCACTGCGAAATCAGCAATGAAAAATAATCTCGCAAAAGCTTTGCCCAAGATCAAAGCCCCTACATTTCTTATATGGGGAAAAGATGACAAGATCACTCCTCCTTATGTAGGGGAAGAGTTTAAGAAGCTGATCCCCAACGCTGAGCTACAATTCATTGATAAATGCGGGCATGCCCCCATGATGGAAACACCTGAAAAGTTCAACTCTTTCCTTGAAGATTTTTTACAAAGGCATTTTCCGCAGGAATAGCAGCAAATAATGATTGCCAAAGACCTTATTTCAGAGGCCATACCGCCATTAAAAACTACAGACACAGGCATAAAAGCCATTAGTTGGATGAATGAGTTCCATATCAATCATTTACCTATCGTTAATGGCAAAGAGCTCTTAGGGCTAATCACTGAAGAAGACATCCTTGATTTGAATGATGCCAATAAAGCTATTGGCAACCAAAAACTATCTCTCTTACGACCATTTGTTTATGATAACCAACACATTTATGAAGTTGTAAAAACGGCTTCAGAGCTTAAGCTTTCATTGGTTCCTGTAATTGATGAGAAAGAAAACTATTTGGGCATAATTACCCAGGAGAGTATGCTTAATTATTTTTCAGAGATGAATTCGATAAAAGAACCTGGTGGGATCATTGTCCTTGCGATGAATGTCAATGATTACTCTCTCTCAGAAATAGCTCAGATAGTAGAATCAAATAATGCAATTGTCCTCAGCATGTACATCGCTACACATAGGAACTCAACAAAGATGGAGGTATCTATCAAGATCAATAAAATGGATCTAAAACACATCCTTGCCACATTTGAACGATTTGATTATGATATTACAGCCTCATATCAGGAATCTGATCAAACGGCATCAATGAAAGATCGATTAGACTCATTGATGAATTATCTGAATGTGTAACTTTACGTTATATCTCTCTTATTGAATCAACAAATACAAATTCTCTTGTCGGGTAAATATATATTCATATTCTTTTACTTCCTATTTCTTCTTCCTATTTCGGTGGCTGCCCAAAGCCAAACAACCAATATTGAAGAGGATGCGTATGTGATCATTACCTCTATAAATATTGAGGGAAATAAGCGCACAAAAGATAAGATCATCTTAAGAGAATTGAATTTTGGTCTTCATGACACAATTAAAGTTATTGATATCCAGGAAACTCTTGCGAAAAGCAGGCAGCAGGTCCTTAACATTTCTCTATTTAATAAAGTCACCATTACGAGTGAAGGTAATGGCCCCGGAAAGATAATCATCCAAATAGTTGTTGAAGAGCGATGGTACATTTTCCCTGTGATCATATTTGAGCTGGCTGACAGGAATTTTAATGTTTGGTGGATAGAGCAGAACAAAGATCTCTCGAGAACTGAATATGGCATTAAGTTCTATCATGAGAATTTTAGGGGCAGGAATGAAAAATTGAAATTAGTGCTTCAAGCAGGATACACAGAAAAATATGAACTCTTTTACACGATCCCATTTATTGATAGAAGGCAGATCCACGGCACCAAATTCTTTATTTCCTATTCAAAGAATAAGCAGATCGCCTATGAAAGTGCAATGAATAAACAAGTATTTGTAAAAACTGAAGATTACATCAGAAATAGATTTTATACCGGGGTTACATTTTCACGAAGAAAGACCATCTGTAATGCACACTATCTCAAATTCGAATTCCAAAGCAACTCAATACACGATACCGTTATTCATATGAATGACAACTATTTTGGGAATGGAAACACTTTACAGCGATATCTATATATTGAGTACCGTTTTGAAGATGATCGCCGTGACATTAAATACTATCCATTGAATGGGAGTAAAACTGAGATACTACTTTCAAAGCGAGGATTGGGAATATTTAATGATGTTGACATTTATGAGATCACGGCAGGAATTTCAAAATATTGGCAATTAAGTGATAAAGAGTTCTTTGCTGCCAAGATGAAAGCAAGGTTCTCGTTCCCACAACAACAGCCCTATTATAATCAAGACGGCTTAGGATTTGGGCAAGATTTCGTGAGAGGATATGAATATTATGTGGTCGAAAGTCAGCATTACGGTCTGTTCAGAGCCACATTAAAGCATCGGTTATTTTCTACAAGTTTAAAAAATACTCCTCTAATCCCATTAAAACAATTCAAAACGATCCCTATTGCTGCTTATTTCAAATTGTTTGCTGACGTTGCCTATGCACATGAGCAATTTCATCGATCTACCAATATAATGAATAATGGTTTTTTACCTGGTTGGGGAGTTGGTATAGATTTTACCTCCTATTATGATATAGTGGTCCGTGTAGAGTATTCGTTCAATAACTTGTTTGAAAAAGGATTATATTTACATTTCAAACTTGACATTTAGAAAAATGAGAGTTGCGATTTACGGTAGGTTGTTGAGTGATCAAAACACTCCTTATATTCGACAATTCTTTGATACTTTATCAAAAAGAAAAATCGATTTCGTAATCTATGATAATTACTGCAAGGAAATTATCAATAAGATCGATTTTACCGATGACCCGGCAACTTTTACATCCCATGATGAGATCGCAGGCAAGGTTGATTATTTATTCAGCTTAGGGGGTGACGGCACATTATTAGAGACAGTTACATTGGTCCGTGACTCAAATATCCCAATAATTGGTATTAACATTGGCAGGCTAGGGTTCCTAGCGAGTTTAGGTAAAGAGGAGATAGAAACGGCAATTTCAGCCTTAGAGGAAGGCACTTACGTGATAGATAAGCGTACACTTGTACATCTAGATTCCAATAAGCCCATTTTAAAGGGTGTTAATTATGCACTTAATGAGATCACTATACATAAGAAAGATACTGCTTCATTGATCAATATTCATGCATCACTAAATGGTGAATTTTTGAATTCCTTTTGGGTTGACGGTTTGATAGTATCAACTCCAACAGGTTCTACAGGCTATTCTTTAAGTTGTGGAGGTCCTGTGATATCACCTGCATCAAAGGCCCTTATCATCACCCCTATTGCCCCACATAATATGAATGTTAGGCCTTTAGTTGTTCCTGATGATACAATTATTTCTGTTAAGATAGAAGGTAGAGACTTAAGTGCCTTATGCACCCTTGACTCAAGATCAGAGACCATAGATGATACATTTCAGCTTTCTATTAGTAAAGAGAAATTTATGATCAGTTTGGTCAGTTTACAGGGCGCCAATTTCTTAACAACCCTACGAAATAAGCTGATGTGGGGCGTTGACAAGAGGAATTAAAAGAAATACGTTGTAACCTTACCATTGATATTTCGTATTCGTACACAGGGAAATAAACTTGACTACTATTTAAAGAATTAGTAATTTCGTTAAGGCCGAATTTCAATCATACATTTAAGAGGGTTATCATTCATTAATTTTAACAAGAAAAAGGATAGCCAAACAATTTGAAAAGATAAGATTTTCAAGTAATTTGGCTGTCTTTTTGGTACAATTTTTACCAAAGGAGTAATATTAAGGAGACTATGAAGACAAAACTCTTTAGAGTTATTTTGGTGTTCATCGTATTCCCTTGTTTGTCTTATGCACAAACAGGTGAATTTGGACTTTGTCTTGGAGCTGCTAATTTTTGGGGCGACCTGGGAGGGGCCAATAAGATTGGAAGGCCTTTGTTTTTTGACCTTGAACTTAGGCTTACAAGGCCCGCTGTAGGATTAACTTACCGCTATAATTTCAATGGATTTACAGCCTTTAGAATGGGCGTTTATTATGCTCAGATCGAAGGGGATGATGCATTGATCAAACTCAAAAGTTATTCAAGTGGTGAAGCCTTTCGTTTATACAGAAATCTTAGATTTAAGTCTATTATACTTGAACTTTCCGGTCAAATTGAGATCAATCTAATGCGTTATGAGATCGGAAGGAGAAAATACCGCTTTGCACCTTACATATTTTTCGGTTTTGGAGGATTCTATTTCAATCCTAAAGATCCTGATTCCAATACCGAATTACAACCTTTACACACTGAAGGGCAAGGATCGGTTGAGTATCCAGACCGGAAACCTTACAAATTAATGCAGCCTGTTGCCATTGTGGGATCAGGGTTCAAGTACAACATAAGTCATAACTGGTCACTTGGCTTTGAATATGGCCATAGGATCACATGGACTGATTATATTGATGATGTCAGCAAAACCTATCCCGGAAAAGCTGTATTTGATGGGATGCATCCACCGGATCAAGCAGACTTGGCTTATTCTCTCTCCAGGAGATCCGTGGAAATCGAGGAATCTGGTGATTGGCCTTCCGGCTTTTGGGTAACAACTGAAGCAGGCAGGCAAAGAGGAGATCCTGCCGACAATGATCATTATGTATTCGCCGGCCTAATTACTTTAACCTATACCATCTCAAAGGGCATTATTTACTGTCCAAAATTCGAATAATTGGGTTCCCCCATAATTTAATACCTTAAAAAACGTTAATTTTGAACTTTGGTAACACTTTATGGTACGAACTTTTATACTTTTCTTCTTTCTCACATTATCATCTTTAACTTCCTATTGTCAAAAGCATGACATAGGTAGTTGGATAGGTGCATCAAATTATTTTGGTGATCTTAATACTACATACAGTTTCAAGTACATTCGGCCAGCCGGCGGTCTTATAGCAAGACAAAATATCGATCCTCATTGGGCTACAAAATTCATGTTAAGTGGGGGTAGAATTTTATTTTACGATGAGGCATCCAACTATCCATTTCAGATTGCCAGGAATTTAGGCTTTAAAACTTATATCGTTGAACTTTCAGGACATCTTGAATTCAACTTTTTTGAATTCATATCCGGCGATGACCAGGCTATTTTTACCCCATATCTGCTCACCGGGTTATCTGTCTTTTATTTTAACCCAATGGGTGGTATTATTGGATCAAACTCCACCAATTTAAACAGGCTGGGTACTGAAGGTCAGGGATTTAAAACAAAAAAATATTCTCTCATTCAAATGGCTATTCCTTATGGGATTGGCATTAAATATAACTTCACAGGATTTTGGAATTTTGGTGTTGAGGTCGCAAATAGAAAGGCGCTTACTGATTATCTGGATGATGTTAGTACCACATACGTAAACAAAGGTCTTCTTCGTGTCCATAATGGAGACGAAGCTGTTTGGATGTCTGATTTGTCAAATCCTTTAAATCCAATTGGCATTGACAATAAGCAAAGAGGAAACAGCCAGGATAATGATGCTTATCTTTTTATTTGCTTCTCTATTACATATACCATTCGATCTATTGAATGTGATCCAATTCCTAATTGATAATTACATATATAGAATCCTTACATAATAAATGGGCAAAAAAGATCAGATTGATAAAGACCGGTTACCGCAGCATATAGCAATTATCATGGATGGGAATGGGCGATGGGCAAAGCAGCATGGCAAGTCAAGAATATTTGGCCATAAGAATGGAGTTAAATCAGTAAATGAAGTTGTAGAGGGTGCTGCCGAATTGGGTATCAAACACCTTACGCTTTATGCTTTCTCCACTGAAAATTGGTCAAGGCCAAAAGTTGAGATCACTGCATTGATGGGTCTGCTTGTAACCACACTTAAAAAGGAAAGTAAAAATTTAAATAAAAATGAAATTCGTTTGTCCACAATTGGTGATACGGAATCCTTACCCTCAAAATGCCGCAAAGAACTTCTTGAGGCAATCGATCTCACAGCGAACAACAAAAGGATGAACCTTATCCTTGCACTTGGATACAGCGCAAAGTGGGAGCTGGTATCGGCTATGAAAAATATTGCCGGGGATATCGATGAAGGGAAATTGAAAGCTGAAGAAATAGATGAAGATATTATAAAAAACTATCTTTGCACAAACGATATTCCTGACCCTGAACTTTTGATCAGAACAAGCGGTGAAAATAGGATAAGTAACTTCTTATTGTGGCAAATTGCTTATGCTGAACTCTATTTTACAGATGTTTTATGGCCAGATTTCAGAAAGGAAAACCTATATGATGCTCTTCTCGATTACCAACAAAGAGAGAGGAGATTTGGAAAAACCAGTGAGCAATATAGCTTATGATGAAAATACTTTTCATTATTCTAACTTTTATTCTGTGTGCAAGCTCCCAGCTTACGGCACAAGTTGATGGTGATGAAACCACTATTAATTTTGGTGTGCAAAAGGAATATGAAATTGGTGGGATAACAATTTCTGGCACACAATATCTTAATGAAAGCATTATCATCACGCTTTCAGGGCTGACAGTCGGTGACAAAATAGTTATTCCTGGGGAACATTTAGCCACAGCTATAGAAAGCCTTTGGAAACAAGGCCTATTTGCCAATGTCAAGATCTATATCACGAAAGTAATTGATGGTAAAGTTTTTCTAGATATTCAACTTCAGGAAAGGCCTCGCCTATGCAGTTTTAATTTTCGAGGAATAAAGAAATCTGAGATTGAAGATATTCGGGAGAAAATTCGATTGATTCGAGGTAAAGTTATCACAGAAAATGTCAAGATCACAACTAACAATATCATTGAAGATTACTATTTTGAAAAGGGGTATCTGAATACAACCATTATTATTCACGAAAAACCTGATACATCAACTGCTAATTGTCTTACCATTACCATTGAGATCAATAAAGGGAAAAAAATCAAGATCGATGAAGTATCTTTTACCGGCAATGATAACGTTAAAGAAAAGAAGCTACAACGGTTGATGAAGGGAACAAAGCAAAGAGGTTTTTTCAAGATCTTCAACACATCCAGGTACAATAAAAGCGATTATTCTGATGACAAAATGAGTGTGATCAACTATTACAACTCAAAAGGATATAGAGATGCCATTATTACAAGTGATACGGTTTATACCAATACTGATGGCAATCTTATCATAAAGATCAGTCTTAATGAGGGTAGCAAATACTATTTCGGAAATATCACCTGGAAAGGAAATGCGAAGTTCACTGATGAAAGACTTTCTGCGATCCTAAATATTGAAAAAGGTAAGGTTTATGATAATGACCTTCTGGAAAAACGCTTATATATGAATCAATCAGGTGTTGATATCAGTTCATTATATATGGATGACGGCTACCTCTTCTTTCAGGCAACACCAATTGAGATCGCTGTAGAAAATGATTCAATAGATATTGAGATCAATATCTACGAAGGACCCCAGGCTACAATAAATAAAGTCACCATTGCTGGAAATACTAAAACTAATGAGCATGTGATCAGGAGAGAATTAAGAACATTACCTGGCAATAAATTCAGCCGTGCTGATATCATTAGGTCACAAAGGGAGATCGCTACCCTTGGATATTTCAATGCTGAGAATTTAGGTGTAAATCCAATACCTCACCCTGAACAAGGGACTGTAGATATTGAATACGTGGTAGAAGAGAAACCAGCTGATCAAATTGAGATGTCAATGGGCTGGGGCGGGATTGGCTTGGTGGGATCTTTTGGTGTGTCATTCACAAACTTTTCTGTTAAGAATATCTTTAAAAAAGGTACCTGGTTACCATTACCTTCGGGAGATGGCCAGCGTTTATCTCTAAGAGCTCAGGCGAATGCCAAATACTATCACTCATTTAGTGCATCTTTTACGGAACCATGGCTTGGCGGGAAAAAGCCAAATTCCTTTACTATTAGTTTATACCGATCTGTTCAATCCAATGGGGTTAAGAAAAAAGATGAGTCACCAACCCGTCAAAGGGCAGAGCTGGTAACTACAGGAGGTTCTATAGGAATTGGCATCAGGCTATCTTTCCCTGATGATTACTTTACATTAATGTCTTCTCTTAATGTGCAGCACTTTAAGCTGGATAATTGGTTCAGCAGAAACTTTATCTTCCAGAATGGAGAATCATACAACCTGAGCTTACAAGAAACTCTAAGCAGAAACTCTCTTGATCAGCCTTTATTTCCCAGATATGGTTCAGCCATATCCCTGACCTCTCAAGTTACCTTCCCATATTCTATGTTTGATCAGGGAAAATTCAAAGACCCAGCTCTTGATCCTAAAATAAAATATAAGTGGGTTGAATACCATAAGTGGAAATTCAAATCAGAATGGTATACCCCTATTTCCGGCAACTTTGTTTTGAAAGCATCGGCCAAAATGGGATTTCTTGGTTTTTATAACAAGGATATTGGTCATGCTCCATTTGAGCGATTTGAAGTGGGAGGCAATGGGTTATCCAACTTCGCCTTGTATGGCATAGAAATAGTTTCTTCCAGGGGTCATGATCAGTTCACCCCCTCTGGTGGAGCCACTATTTTCAATAAATACACATTAGAATTACGTTATCCAATATCTCTAAAGCCCATGTCCACAATTTATGCGTTGGCATTTGTTGAAGGCGTAAATGCATGGATGAAATTCAAAGAATTTGATCCATTTGGCGTAAAACGCTCTGCAGGTATAGGATTACGAGTTTACTTACCAATGTTCGGACTGCTCGGTTTTGATCTTGGCACGAGATTTGAGCCAACAAGCATATATGACACGAGATTTGTAAGAACAAATAACATCTGGGAGTTTATCACAAGTAACAGTCGGTTAAATGTGATATTAGGTTTCGAACCAGAATAAAAAATTAAGGGAGGACATTATGAAAAAATTAATTTTGCTCAACATTTTCCTATTCGCAACGGTATTCTTTAGTTATGCGCAAAAGTTCGCATATGTAGACACTGAATACATTTTAGAGAATATCACAGAATACCAGGATGCTCAAACTGAGTTGGATAGGATAGCCGCGGAATGGCAAGCTGAAATTGAAAAGAGATATGCTGCCGTTGAAAAACTGTATATGGAATATCAGGCTGAGCAGGTACTGCTTACTGAGGAAATGAAAAAACAACGGGAAGAAGAGATCATTGCTAAGGAAAAAGCGATCAAAGAATATCAAAAGCAAAAATTTGGATATGAAGGTGAACTCTTCAAAAAAAGACAAGAGTTGGTAAAACCAATCCAGGATAGAGTATATGATGCTATTCAAAAAATAGCAAAATCAAAAGGGTATGACATTATTTTAGATAGGTCAGCGGGACTTGTTATGCTATATGCTGAAGCAAGATTTGATAAAAGTGATGATGTTTTGAGGCACCTGGGATATGCAACCGGGACTACCAAGAGTAAATAGGTCAATATTTGCATTGATCTGGTAAATAATTTTTATTAATTCATTAATTAAGTATTGTCATAAAAGCATTATCTTTGCCAATCAAAAAAAAGTATTCATGAAAAAAATAATCTATCTTTTAGTTGCCACCTGCATTCTAAATCTTACAGTTCCAGCGTTCGGTCAGGTACCCAAGTTTGGTCATATTAACAGCGCTGAATTGTTGAGTCTTATGCCGGAGGTAAAAGCAACTGATACGCAACTTTTACAGTATCAGCAAGAGCTTCAAAATCAGAATGAAAAAATGCTCACAGAATTAGAGAACAAGTACAAGGAGTACAGATCAAGTGATATGTCAGCTGTGAACAAGGAAGTATTGGAACAAGAGATCAGAGATATGGAATCTCGTATTACTAACTTCCAACAGTCAGCACCTGAAAAATTGGAAAAGAAAAAAGAGGAATTGTACGGTCCTATTCTTGAAAAAGCCCAAAAAGTGATCCAGGAAGTTGCAAAAGAAAATGGATACATCTATGTATTTGATACAAGTGTGGGTGCTTTGATCGAGTTTCCTGATGCTGACAACATTTTAGAGCTTGTTAAGAAAAGGCTGAATCTGTAATATTGATTTGACACACCATAGCAATCAACCAATAGGGATTTTTGATTCAGGTATTGGTGGTTTAACCGTTGCCAATGCAATTGTAGATACTCTTGAGAATGAGCATTTGATCTATTTTGGTGATACTGCCCACCTACCTTACGGCGATAAATCCTCTGATTCAATAAAACACTATTCCGAGCAGATCACAAAGTTTTTGCTTGACAAAAATTGCAAAGCAATAGTCATAGCATGCAATACAGCTTCTTCCTTCGCATATCACCATATCAAAAACCTCTTTCACAATGATATCCCGATCATAAATGTTATAGATCCTATCGTGGATTTTCTTCTTTCAAATCAAGATATTGGGAAAGTTGGGATCATAGGAACGAAAGGTACGATAATGGCAAATAAATATGGTGAGAAGTTGCAAGAAGCCAATAAAAATATCAACGTCAGATCTCTTGCCACACCACTATTCGCTCCAATGATAGAAGAAGGATTCATCGATTGCGAGATCAGTAAAATGGTGATCCAACAATATCTCTCAGATCCGTTATTAAATGATATACAGGCGCTAGTATTAGCTTGCACCCATTATCCAATAATAAAAGAAGAGATCGTAGCCTTCTATGAACAAAAGGTTGAGGTGATCGATTCAGCATCTGTTGTCGCCAGGTATGCTAAAAAGATATTAGGAACTCATAATTTACTCAATACAACATCAGATCAAAATGAGCACCACTTCTACGTATCTGATTACACGGATTTCTTTGCAAAAACTACCCGCAGGTTTTTTAAAAATACCATTCACCTTGAGCATAATAATTTGTGGAACAATTGATCGAGTAGATTTCCTTGAA
>CAZNGA010000058.1:0-19768 GCA_964572485.1 uncultured Chitinophagales bacterium | reverse complement strand
TATTCCTCCTAAAGTAAAACCACCAAATTGAAATATATCCAATTTGGTGGTTGTGTTATTTAAATAGGGCAGTCGGTTTCGTCTTGAATTGGGCCTGCTGCTCGTTGCTCTAGTTTACGAACTTTCCATGCATCCAACTGTGTAAAAAATCCCTTTTCACCAGTAGGAACACCGGACTTATCTTTAGCGTCATACTCAATGCCTCGTATATTGAATTCAACAGTTAGATCTTGACCGAGTTCAAAAAACTTAAACCTATCAACATTATCATATTCATCGTCAATACGATTCGACTGTCGTAGTTTTACCTTCTGTGGATAACTGGGGTTGCTATTATCTAAGATAACAAACTCAATAGACTTCCATTCCCCACGTTCAACTACATCATACTTATGATAAAGTGATCCTGTAATATTTAATGATTGTTGCATATATCCTCCTTAAATAGGGCAAATGCCCAAGTTATTATTTATTTTAACCATACCGCGATCAATCTTATTTAGAAAACGATCAACTCCCGGTATTAACTTATTCTGTATATACTCCTGATCCCTTGGAACCATTACAATATGCATTTGATATTCCCTAGGCATTTCAGGATGATAGCTACAGAACCAACCGTATGAACTATCCGCCACTAATATCTCACCCTGAACTTGAGGGAAATAAAATGGAGGAACTTTATTAGTCTCTAGGAAATTAATATGATTTAATTTCCCGGGGCATTTAACCTCTAATGGCGGTATATCCCAGTCTTGTATATTGGGTCCAGAGGTGAGTAACCCATCAGGACTCACTCCAAACATTTTCAAGAACGGGTATTCCTCCAATAGATCACTTACTACTTTTATAGTTCCTACCTCCTGAATAGTGAACTCATATTTATCTAGGAAGTGTGCTATTGCTTGAGGTTCATACTTAACACCGTGTTCCATGGCGGCATTAACATCAACATTATAGCATTCTCCGGTTATATTTTCTACTAACTTTTGTTGATAATACTCCTTTTTGAATTTTGGTATCGGACTGGCCCACTTGCCCGCTTGAGTTTCATGGGGTCTCGGTGCAACTTTACTAAGTCCAGAACCAGTAATCTTACCGACTCTAGCTGCAAACCATTCATCGCATCCAGCTTGCTCGCGAGTTCCTTTGACCTCACGATCTAATATTCCTGAAATATCCATTATTTCTTAGGAACATAGTCAGCATGGGATTTTATTTTATCCTCTAGCAGTTTACGATTATCTGATCCATCGGCCGTATACTTCCATTGTGCCTTAAGGGCATCTAATGTTTTGGCCGCTACGATAGCAGATTGAACCTTATCATCATCTACCTTGCCCTGTGTACTGGGCGCTGATGTCTGTGTACTTGTCTGTGTGCCATTATTAGTAGTATCGGAGTCTTTGGCATCATCAATAAGAAATAGGCCATTCAGTGCGTACTTACGAGCATAACTGCTAGTTGCACCAGTCACTTGCGATGAATCCATACCTTTTTTGGATAGTTCTTCACGAGCATATGCAGATATCTGAAAACCCTGATGATCTGCATTATCCTTTTTCAGGACAGCAGTTGCCTTAACGTAGAATCTATCACCTATATTGACTATCTCGTCAGTTAGTAGTAAGTAACATTCATATTTTTTCAACAGTGGCTTTAGAGCCTCAAGAATACTTTCACAACTTCGGTATTTATATTTACCAAAGGCGTTATATAAATCCTTATTGACTTTTAATTCCGACTGTATTGCAATTAGTTCCTTCATCTCCAGTTCTCCGGTATAACTACTTCTTGTACATCGCTCAGAACTTTTTTAGCTATAGGCGAATCCTTAAAATAGATATTTGAATCTGCACCCATTGTATTTTTAATCATTTCTCTATTACTAGTACAATGCATCGCATCAATCTTTTGTGATATTCGAAAACATACCCCACGGAATGTTGTAACATGATCACCTCCAATCCTACCCAGTACGGATCTTAATACATCTAATTCCAATTGACTTAATTCAACAGTGTGACTTTTCATAATTCCTCCTTATTTATTTAATTTATCTTTTAACACTTGTGCCGCAAGTCTGCCACCACTGCCCATGATCAGAGAACGATCACTTTGTAGCAAACCAATAAACTCATCACGATTCTCTAATAGGAAATCTTCACGAACATCATTAATCATCAATTTAATATAATGACCCATTTGGTTCATTTCCTCGATTGGACCCTCCTTACTTTCTATATCACATAAACGATTATAGTTAAACATTGAAGTCCATGTCTCCATAAGTGGGATGCCTTCATCGCTTAATTTATGAGATTTTCGTTCCTTATGTTTATGGCCAGATTTATCGCAGAATCCGGCACTCTTTTTCTTAAGAATGAATCTACTTTTATCGCCATCGATACCAATTTCATAGACACTACGATATGGCTCGATCACAATACCTTCGATCAATCTATTTCCATCAGCTACTTGTTTTACTCCTGTACTAATTGATTCCACATCAATATTCAGTGCTTCGTCCAATGTAATATTGTCATTGATAATAGGAACCCACCAATCTTCTATACCTGCATTTTTTAGCAATAGCTGTGAACTCTTAAAATCAAGTCCCTTGCCGTCAACCTTCATATAAAATGGCAGGAAATGCTTACTATCACTATATGAGATCCTTCGATGTATTCCAGAACCATATAATTCACCGTAGAGATTAATAGTATCGAAATATGGGGAATTATCAACCAATGTTTGAAGTAATTGTATTTGTACTGAGCAATTTCTTATCACAGCTCTTTGGAAGTCAAAACATTCGTCACTTAATTTTAGAAGTCGATTCCTGCTACCGAATTGTGGATCATTTCCCTTTTCTAAGATGATCTGAAAATTACTACCATCTATTTTTTCGGTAACTACGAATCGATCATTTTCAATTTCTGGTATTTTATTCAACCAACTGTTTAGATTTTTGCAATCGGTAACATTTTTAGTCTTACCGTATTTAATCCAACTCATTTATCATTGCCTCCTTATTTTATTTCCAATCTGCTCGTGGCCTTACCACCTGCATATCTTTTTTCTCTTGTTCACGTTTATGAAAAGTATTAACATCGTCCACATGATCTAGATATTCGCGAACTTTTCGCTTACTTCTAAATAACGTATTCGGATGAATATACTTAAACATTTTAGGATTACCAGCCCATTCTGATGATTTTAGGTCGATAATTGATTTTAATTGATCTAGTGAGAATCCATCGCGGAGTCTGTTTTCGATTTTGATAGTACCTTTTAGGCGTTTACCAACCTTATCGTTCAAGTATTCCAATATACTGTTAGCCTTATCCTCCCAAGGACGTTCAGTGCACTCTATCTCGAAATGAGCCATATTATACTTGAATTCCTCCCATGATGCAGACTCCGCGACTATTTGTTTTAAATTATCAATATCCATTATACGGGAGAGTACGATAGATATGGTTTTTTATCACTCATAGATACCTTGACCTCATAGCGATGACCTTTTACTATAGCTACCCATGTACCCAAATGAAGAGCTACCATATGACCATTACATGGACCTCCATAGCACTTAACGCTCAGTTGATTCATCTTACCACCATCAAAATATTTCCATGCCCGTCTTTTTCTATCCGATTAATGTGGATCCTATCGGGTCCAATAGCTACTAAAACCTGTCGATCAAGTTTATCACCAGTGGCGTCAATACCAGATGGAAGCCCTAGCAATTGGGCAACAAATTCAGACTCCTTCATAATTCATCCTCCTTACTTCTATAATACTTTCTAATAAGTCTACACCGAATCCAGCTAACTATAAAAAATACCCCAGTTGTGCTAATTGCAAATGTGGGCGTAACTCCAAACATTAATTGAGTTAGTAGACAATTAAGCACACCGCCTATGATGGTATTTGACCATGTTTCCTTTGTGTCGTTAGTCATAAATTCTCCAGTATTTCGTTTTCTATATTAAAATACTATCACCGTAAATTATAGTTGTCAACTCTCATTATATAAAAAAAGCAAAAAAAATCACTGCTACAAATTAATGTAACAGTGATCGTGAATTGTAACATGGCAAATGTTATGATGCAATAATTCAGTTATATCGCGGACCATCCACCTAAGCGAACTCCCATAAACCAATAGCTGGCTCTAAACCAAGACATACCATCTTTGCGGAGTGCTTTATATAATATCAAATCAGCCCTTCTACGATTAAAATACGTGTTCGGTATAACACCTATTCTGATTAGGGCGTACAAAATATCATGCAGGCAGGATCCTCTCATAGCGTTGTGTGTGTCAATGGCTGGACCGCTCGCTCCATCCCACCAATAATTTTCTTTTCCTATTATTAAACCATCCTTATTTATTGAAAATAGCTGACTCTCATACTCATAACCACGAAAAGAGGTATCAAAAACATGATCATTGAGTAGAGAGTAGCCGTTGTCTTTAATTATGTAGTCTAAATATTCCGAGAATACTTTAGTATTCATAATTTAAATAGCATAGGTTATCGCGGCACCTGTATAGCCAGCGGAACCATTAAGTGTTGCATCTTTATTATTGATGCTTCTGTCATTCTCAGGATCAATGACGCCATTGTTGTAAGGTATTGCAACACCATATAAATCTGTTACTGCACTGCCGTAATTTTCAAACTGCCTTGGCTCCCCAGAGTTGTATAAATCCGTATTCCTTGCAGCTGCGCCGGCACCAGTTCCAGTCAACCATGAAAAGTTAGCAATACTTCCATCAAAATAAAGAACATCACTGCCATTGTAAGCGCTACCAACCCGCCAATCATCAGAAGTATTATTTATTGCACCTGACATGGTGTCTGTTCCTATGGAAACTCCATCTATATATAGTGTAAAGGTCGTTCCCTCTCTGGTGAATGCAATGAAGTGATTATTGCCATCATTAAAGGCACCAGTAGTTTCCACATCGGCAAAACTTGCACCAGAGTGTGCCACAGCTCGTATTTTACCAGAAGAAGCGGTGTCATTTAAGATAATCCTTATTCCGGTGGTATTGTTAGATGTGGCATCTCCAGTTTGAAATATGAAGGACGTTGCTGTTTGGGTGGTGTTTATCCAAATGCCAAAATTGAAATCCCCGGAGCCTATTACACTATTTGGTATAAGAGAGTTTTTAGGGGATCCGTCAACAAGTAACATATTTATTGCTGGCGGTGATGGTGTACCAGATATTACTGTAGAATTAAACCATAATAAATTACTCATACATCACCTACACAGTCCCAAATGTCGCGAATACTTCTGTACCGCCATTAAATGAATATAATGTTATGATATTTCTAGCATCAGCAGTGAATGTTCCGCCATTTAATGCAGTAACAGCCACAGGTAGTGTCAATAAAGCACCAACTGATGATGTAATATCCAATACAATAACCTGTTCATCAGTGACATTGGCGAATGTGAATGTTTCGTTAGAGCTTATTGATTTACTAAACCGATTGCTAACTGCCCAGTCAACTTCAAGTGCGCTAATGGTTGATTTCGACGCATTAGTTGTCTTAGGATCAGTCATTAGCCCATCTTTATTAAAACCGGCAATTGCCGTGCCGGCACTATTCTGCACCTGCAATATATCAACTGTTTGTGATGAATGTGCCTTAAATATCATCTGTACTGCATCAGTACCGGTCTGAACGGTCCCACCTTGAACGGTGACATCTGCCAATGCAATAGCACTATCCTTGCCTAGTTTACCGGTAGCTCCATCGAATGCTACTAAATTATCGGCAATGGATGAAGCTGGACCTACAAAGTCACCAGTTCCGGCAACTACTTCCCATGATGGATCCGATAGTAAACCATTCGACTTAAGAACCGTACCATTCGAACCGGAAGGCAGACGAGTAAAGTCAGTACCATTGTGATAAAGGATATCGCCCTGCACAGCACTGGGTAAGCCGGGATTATCAACATACACAATATTAACGCCATCATACTTAAGAAACTTATCAGTACCAATATCTGTGTCATCAACTGTCTTTCCTTGGATTTTATCACAGTTCCATTGTGCGGTAGCATTACCGACTTGTGCTGCAGTAACTGTGTGTGGGTTTGCTGTGTCATTTTCATGAGTAGTTAAATTACCAGAAATAACCGTGTCAGCATCGTCGACATATTGCTTTTGTGTAATATCTGATGCAGCAGTCGGGGCAATATATCCAGCGGCTATTGGAACTTGCGGTTTAACGTCAGCTGTCTGTAAGTAATTCTTACTATTAGGAGCCACATCACCAGTACCACCAAACAAATTATCAATAACATTTATTCTGTCAAAAATCCACAGCTTATCAGTGCCTAGTATTAATTCGATATCTATTTCAACTGAACCATTAGGGGTGCGGTCGAAATCATTCGCGAATGAAGTAGGCAGTGTATCCTTGGGACATATCAGAACTACTTTACCATTTGGTAAGTCACTAGATATGTCTATGCTTGCGGCTAGTTCAACTGTCGATACTGTGCCTTCATCCCATATTGAAGCATTCATCTTGGCTGTTAGGCCAGTGAAGTCAATAGCAGTTCCATTCGTTAAGTTTATCTGTAACGCCCAACTCTCGTCACACATGACTTCGTAGACGTTATAATTCTCCATAATGGAGCTATTCTCGGGTATAATTGGTTCCGGGAATAACTCGACTTTCGGTCCATCTTTTACATCAACTGTTGATGCGAACGTTTTTAGTAAATTACTCATTATATATTTTATCCTCTTTAATTATGGACATCCAAACATTTCCAAACTAGAACATCTGTAGCTATTTGTGCTAACAGCAACATCAGTAAATTCCGCAAAATCACTAAGTACGTCACTTTCTGTGGCAACACCAATTTGCAATGTGGTAGTATCCGGCAATGATGAGACATCTAAATCTATGCTTCCAAATGTTCCAGTAGACGGACATGTTACACTTCCCAACAGATTCCAAGAATCAACCATATCGTATGTCGGATTATTGACGGCAGGCAGAGTGGCATCTTTCCAATATATATACCAAGTTCTCGCTGTATTGTTTGCATTCCAATGAAGACGCAGCTGGTTCTTGGTTCCCGGCAAGCTGGTAGTATCAAATGAGTCTATACTTCTATCTATAACACTCCTCTGTCCAGCTCCAGTCAAATGTTCAATAGCTGCACCTAGGTTTCCAATTTGGTTATTTGCAGAATTTTGTATATTGGCCCTAGCACTAGTAAATGAATTTTTAGTGTTAATCTGTCCCCTATGTCGCTGTACCGTAGTAGCAGACAGAGACCCCGACCCCGGATAAGCACACAGTGATGGTGATATAGCTATTACTTCAATTGATTCGAATAATTGAGTTAACTGTGAAGTAAAACACGATCCATCATTGTAAACAATATTATATTGATAGTCTTGTGTAGGAGACTGTGATCCAGTCCATTCAATTTTACCAGTAGACCCGTCATATGACATAGCTGGTAAATCTGGGCTATCCAGTGAACTCTCTGGATGTATTGTGATATCAGTTAAATTTCCAGATGTTAATGATACAGTAGCAACCTCGTCATCAACTACAATATCGTCCATATATGTTGTTGAATCAACTGATATAACTGGAGCCTTATCATCGGTATAAATTCTATAGAAATCGGTAAAACTTTGGTTACCTTGACTGATTTTTAGACGGAAATAATATGTTCCTGTGGATAGAACGACATTATTCCTAATATCGACTGTATCTCCGTTTATATCTAGATCGAATTTGTCATTATCAATAGATCCTTTTCCAGATACTAATTCCCACGTAGGCGCTGGTATATTACCGTTGCTTACAAGCGAAAATGAAGTAACAAAGGAATTTATACCTAAGTTCTCAGTAACCTTATAGCTTTTCATTATACAATCCCTATTATTTCTGGGTGTTTATATTCATCAGAGCTATTATCTATAATGATATCAAACTCTTGGTAACTATCCGTCTCTAAAAATTCATTAGTATTATTAGTGGCTCTAATACCGACCGTGTACGTACCTTCAGGCAAGTCAACATTTTTCATTAATGTTTGGGTTCCATCAGACTCCTCACGAATCTTGAAGTAATCCTTATCAACTAAAGCTCCATCAGACTCATAATTAACCAATTCTATATTAGATCCATTACCAAATAGTTGATTCCCGCCATCATCTGCTAACGCTATACCGGCCACCGGTCCACCTGCATTTCCCGGAGCAATATCGTTGTTGATTCCAATTGCAGCTATAGGCTTCCTAGGAACTAACTCCAAATCTTGATTCGTGACAGTCTTTGCCGGCACTGACTCATGTGTCGCGGTCATCTGGATATTATATGTGTCATCAGCGTTATTGGATTTTGTAAACGTATCTGTAGTCTGTTTAACATATAGGTTCCCATTATCTTCCATCAAGAAAAAGTCATTATCTCCACCAGCATTCAATGAGAATGTATAACCACCGATGACATCTGCACAATTATTAGATACACTGCAAACACCAATTAAATTCCCAGTAATACCCTGTGGAGTAATCGGGTCAATGTTCAATGTAACTGACATACTCCCATTTGCGATAGAACTATTCAGATAGGATTTAGTTACAGTCTGTCCTGCTAATCCCTCACCAGTCTGACCTTCTATGGCTCCTAAACTATCGGGGCTCCATATAAACTGATCGTGCTTATACTGTATAACAGCGCGTCTAGGCGAACCCGCTCCGGTAAATTTAACAAACAATTCTCCGGGTCTTGCTACACTACTACTCCTTAGGGAGTCTGGAATCACAGGGATACGGTAACTTTTACCCGCTGTCGTGTCCTGAAATTCTATAGTACCATTGAATTTACTATGATAGGAATAACTGTACACAGTTGACCCACTATCGCCAACAGGGTTTGATCTTCGAGCTGCGCCATGCTGTAAATCTAACGTGACCACAACACTGACAGTTTCGGTCGCAGAATTAACGTTATTAATTGGATATTTAGCCGTCTCAACACGTTCACCAAATACTAGAATCTCAGAAGTTGCGTCATCACAACTGTCGCCACCAGTATCACTATCATCAACTTCCTCAGGATCGTCACAATTTGTATCACATGATTTAATTTCAACTATCTGTGAAGTTATATCATGCTCTGCCGATGATAACGCACAGTCAAAATATGATTCTATTTCAAATGAATAGCTACCTGCCTCACCAAATGGATCTGCACCGCCTATGTATTGAACACTCTTTTTGGATCCAGTGACAATGAACTCGCCAGCATTATATTCAACACCTTTTAGTGTAGTTTTATTCACGAATGCAGTTAGGTCTCTTATGGTTTTACCCTTGAGATCCCAAGTTATGTCTGCAACGACCGTGTTTACTGATAGCGGATAACATAAATCACCTCTAGGGGTAATTGTTATCCTGGGTATCGGGCATTCGTCTTCTGGGCCTATATATGGCTTATCAGGATCATCAGGATCATCATGGGAATCATCGTCATCATAATCGTCATTCTCTTCGGGATCTTCATCTGGATTGTCTGGATCATCACCACCGCCATTGTGATCACAGCACGGTATATTAGCGGTATCACATAGAATCTTAGCTCCTTTAGGATCTGTATATTCTAGCGTTAAATCTCTATTATTCTTGTTAAAGTCTATCGTATATTGGCATCCAACTGGGTCGCCAGTCACAGGGTCTACTGTTGGTGGCTGATATGGCACGAATGGTTCACCATCTCCTCCTACTACCGAAATCTGATCAACCATAGATGAAACTTTAGTGATCTTTAGCCCTAGTGTACCTTCAGACTGTGACGGTGATTGATCCGGAGCTCCTTTAGCAACTAATCTACGAATCTTATATTTACCATCATTAGAGTCAAAATTCCTAAGAATCCCAGTGGTAATTCCACCACCATCATATAGTGGATCAAAATTACCATTATCATTATCATTTGGCTGGGACGACTGATCTCCTGAATTTATTAAAGTCGGGTCATTCCATTCAAAAAACTTAACGCCCTCAACTTCAATAATTTCAACAATTTCCCCGGCAGATAAATGGCGCCTACCACTTAAACATATAGCCTGAAAAGGATCACCATCGTTCGCTAAGTTACTATCCAATCCTTGAATGGTATAACCGCCAGAATTCTGTCCTACTATTTTACCTATTTTGAAGTCTGTTTGACCCGCATCGAATGACCATACACCTTTTTGACCATCAGCATAACTACCCTTAAAACTACATGACTGTATCTTGTCTGATAGACCGGTTCTTTTATTCCTTTCATAGACATATTCTTTGATGTCCTTTTCGCGATTACTACTAGGATCGAACTTGATATCAGTTTGGTGCCAAATTTTATTATCGTAATCAAAGACAACAATCTCGCCAGTATATCCTAATACTTCAGCACTGGCTGATGCATCCTCTTCTTGGTCCAGTTTAACATAGTATAGGGTGAATATATTTGAGTTTGGATTCTTCTGAATACTCTTACCATTAGGTCCGAATACCAAAGTCATCATTCTAGCCAGTCTGGCTACTGTCTCAGCATCTAAGAGGAATCCGTCTGTACTCATTTATACACCTAATACGTTTAAGTTAATCTCTTTATATCGTTTATATTTCAAGAAAACGGCAACTCCAGCGATTGACCTTATATTATCGACATTTGCTGCTGCTGCGATACCGTTCGGGGTCCCATCTTTTTTAATTAATCTTATTCCACCACCATTCATTCTTAGTGGATGATTATAGGGATTTCCATCCTTATCGGTAAATCTTCGGATGTCAGCTCCAGCTTTATCTTTACCCTTATTACCTATGTCTAGATAATAGCCTTCCCATGTAAGTGGGTCGTACGCTAATTGTGCCGTAACCTTGCGGAATGGGACTTCTTTCTGTGTAGTTCCTATAGTCACTGTAGCTAACTCTGTCGTAGCGTTATAAAACATACATCGAATTGTTTTATCGTCGAACTTCTCACCCTCAATCTGCATACCACCCTTATTAATGGTATTAATATACGATCCAGTAGTTCGTCCATTCACGGCACCCAACGGTAGATTAAAGTCTACATCAAATGTTCGAATCGTCCTATCTATGATGATATCCTCATCAAGCCTATCTTTGGATGAGTTTAATATAGGATTATTTTCTACATCGTTAATTAATACAGACTGATCAAAAAAATGACCCCATGAATACTTTTTAGGCATCTGCCATGGGTATCTGTCGAATGTAAAGTCAGCGACATCGCTTTCAGGTCGATCAACTTCACCATAACTAACCCTCATCTCCCATATCAGATTCTGCCCCGGTTCGGGATGAATATCAAAATCTTCTACGACAGCATTGGGATATCTTACTGAGTCTAGTTTTTCACCCTCGACAGATGGTGTAGTTAAACTGGTGTTTGGGTCAACCGCTCCCAAACACTCCATGGACATTTGCTCATGAGATGTAAATGCATCGAAAAATATCTGGAATACTTTAGTAGCTTCATTGGTAATTGGGTCGATGTTAAATCTACGTTTAGCGGTAACAATTGTAACTGCCATATTAATTACCTCTTATGTTTACTATCTTAGATTTCTTTTCTTTGCGAGTGGCTTTAAGTATTTGTTGCTCGATATCAATTTCCTCAAGCTTTAATTCTATTGCCTTTCGTTCGAATTCAATACGTTTATCAGATCGTTTATTATCTTGGATGAATTTAGCTGCACCAACAACACTGGTAATTGCAGTCAATTCTGGAGCTGGCCCATCAGATAATCCGCGAATCTGTTTATTGAGTTTAATTTGATCCTGTGTGGATTTATTGATCTCATCGTTAATGGACTTTACATCGTCAATCAATCCCGATACAGTTAAGTTATCTAATGTTTCTTGGAATTCGTCTTGAAGCGTTTTAAGCTCCTGTTGGACTTCTGGAGTATCCAAGTTCAATGTAAGTAGATTCTTATCAAATTCACGCTGTAGGCGGGCGATACGCTTATCTATATCGTCTAGACCTAGTTCTTTTAACTCTGATTCAAATTTGATGTCGGAATTACGTTTATTGAATTCATCAAACTTGGCACGTATTTCCTCTAAACGTTTGATCTCAGCCCTGGTTTTGGTTTTGTCCTCTGGCTTACCAACTTCATCGACAGCTAATTTTAATGCATTGCCTTGTAAGTCATCTAGTGATAGATCATCGATTTCTTCCATGTTACTTTTGATTTCACCGATACCTTTACGGATTTCGTCAAAGTTTTTGAAGTCTTCATCAAATATACCCTGATTAGACCATTCCCAGAAATCGGCAGCAAATGTTACACCGCTACCAAATAGGCTAATAACCTTACTTAAACTCTGAATGATAGTATTGAATACTGGGGCAATCTGTTCTATACTGTCAACAAACTCCTGAGCACTGTCCACACCTTCCTCGAATAAATCCCTTGTTGCATCGCCCAATTTAGCTATATTGGGTGATAATGCGACTGCCTCCTTATCTAATCCCGTAAATGCACCAACTAAGCTTATTGTATCATCTAATAATGCACCGAATGAGGATTCAGACTGATCTCCTATTCCAATGAATGCAGACTGTATACTATTACTAAGTCTCTCCATCTTACTGGCATTAGTATTAGCCTGTCTGGCTGCGTCCTCATTGATTGTAGCGACACTTTTTGTTTCCTTGCCGGCAATTCTCATGGACTCAGCTACTATCTCAGTATTACCAGCCAGACGGGCTAATACACCCTGTACCCTAACTCCTGCCAAGCCCAGGCGATCCATAACTTCAGATCCAGACTTACCGGACTGAGTTAATTTAACTAGTGTTTGTACTGGTGAATTCAGGGCCATATCTCTAAATGCCTCGGCAGTGTCACCGGTGAATTCCCGCAATCTCTCAAAGTCAGCGCCCGTGCTCAATGCCTTCTCTTGTATGGCATCCAGAATTCTTACAAGTGCACTACCACCCAATTCTGATTTAATTCCTAAGGCATCAAATGCAGTCGATAATCCCAATACGTCAGATGCTGACTGACTAAATTCATTGATATCACCAGAAATACGCTCTGCGGTTCTGATAATCTGATCCTCAGTAGTCGCAAAGTTTTTACCCAAAACTAAAATTGCATTATTGAACTGGTCAATCTGAGCTGGATTAAATTTAGTTATTGCAATAATTCTAGCAACAGATTTCACAGTGGCTTCAGAAACATCACCAATAACACTTTGTAACTTACCAAACGATTCTGCGAAATTTGCCACACCTTCAGCGGAATCAATTCCGAATCTAGATGCAATTTCCGCGAACTTCTGGAACTCAGATACACTGACTGGAATAGCCGTTGATAGTGATAAAAATTCCTCAGACATTCTACGTATATCATCCTCAGCAATACCAGATATACGTGATATAGAAACAATGGAGTTTTCAAACTCGGCTGAATCATTCGCAGCACGTTTTGCGGCATTGCCGAAAGCAGTGATCGCCTGCGTCATTGTCTTAATTATTTTAGATGTAGCTATTGCGGTGAGATTTCCTGCAGCTATATTCAGTATACGACTTAATCCGCCACGTCCGCCACGATTACCACCAGTAGCCCCCTTTCCACCACTAGAACTACCAACTCGCCCAATGGATTTATTAGCACGCTTGGCAGACCGATCAATCTTGTCTAATATCTTGAAAATTTTAGTTAATCCAGCCTGAGCTTGACTAACATTTGGTTTTTCAATACCAATAGTCAAATTATAATCTGCCATAATATTACCTATTATTTATTGCCGTAACGTGCGTGCATTGCAGCTAAATTTTGTTGATACATATTAAATTCATTACTACCAACAGAAAAGTGATAATCGTCGGTTTCTGGCTCCAGCATCATATCCTTAACCTCATCTCTAAGGTCTGATGATTTAGAATGACGATATTGTTCATATAGTTCATGTGTAGCGCCCTTATATCCATCAGCTACAAGCATTTTCCGAAGCTGTTCCAAGATAACCTGATATTTAACATTAGTCGATTTAGACCCCCATGGTTCGCGGTCAAACCTCCACTTTTCTTCTAGAAATTGTCTGCGAGTCATCCATTTACGTATCTGCTGTCTAGGCTGGTGATATTTCTCCTCCAGATCAAACCAGAAATCGTACTCCCAATCCTCGCAGAACTCTACTTTTTTGCGGCTCTAAATTCCTCCGTATAACCAGACATCTGTAATGCTGGAATACCGTATCTCTTGTACCATTTCATACCTTGTGACTCTAAGAATTGGGCTCCCTCATCACCAGAGAATATGTATTCGCCTTCCTCATTCTTTGCAGCAAACATCAGTACAAATACCCACATAACGGGCATTTTATAATTGGGGTCAACTTCTTGGCTTAACTTACATACCTTAATGAATTCATTCATGTTGTTATGGTCATCCATACCCATGTTGTGAATCTTAATTCGTTTCTTGATTTCTGGGCACTTAATGTACACGAATTCGGTATTAAATTCCTGTTGTTTGGCACTATCTAATAATGCCTGAAAGTCTTCGCGGGATGCAGTTTTAGATAACTGTTTGGCTTTTTGTGCCTCATTATTATGCATCTCTTCCGCTGATAATTGTTTCTCGCTCATCTATATACCTCTTATAGAAAAATATGGCCCCCCGAAGGAGGCCTAGTCGTTTACGGTGTTAAGTCAATTGTTACTGGCAAGCTCTGATCGTATGTAGAAGTATCACCGCGATAATCTACCCAATTCTTACAAGTAATAGTTATAGACAAATCGGCAGCTTGAGCCCCGAGTGCATAGATTTTACTTGATTTCAGTGTAACTTTAGCGGCATCTGTACCACCTAGGACATAAACTACTGGACCTTCAAATGAGTTTTGGCTCAATGTACCAAGTAGATCACCATCGGATGCAGAAGCTGCAGCAGCAGTTTGGGTAAATGTACATCCCACGACCGCGATAGCATCCTTTTGTCTATCAGAAGTGGGCTCTGCATTACCAGAACTAACTTTAAGCTGCATGTCCATGATATTATCAACCGGGACACTGATTCCCTCAGAAGTCAGACGACCCTGAGATAGGTGAACGTATCCGTGTTCAGTGACATTCGCACCTACTAAATCAGGAACCTTAGGATAAATCAGATAAATATTACGATCAGTTTTAGCGCCAGTACCGGTAGTTGCTACGCGCAAATCTTCCAAACGTGGATCAAATTGCAAGCTAAGTACTTGTTCAAACTCATCAGATAGTTCATCTGGGATAGATGTCTTAACGCTTGTTAGGCCTGTATGAACTGTAGAAATTGCCGGTCTAGGTGTATTCTGTGTCCCGGGATCGGAAATCTTCCCAACGAACTCCTCGCCGTCAACAACTACGGCAAATCCCACACCTTGTTTGGCTTGTGATTGTAGATTGTCAGCCATTTGCTAACTCCTATGTTTTATTACTTAATATAGTCAAAATAGACTAGTAACTTTTCTGTCCAGTATTCACCTTCTCTTTGACCTTCAACACCCGGAGCGAGTGCATTAATCATCAGTGAAAAATTAGGGTATGACAGATCTTTGAATTTTACCACGCAGGCATCTAGGATGTCCATTGCGAGGAATCTATGCTGATTCTTAGGTGTGTATGCTTTGATAATCATTATACCAGCTTGTCTTTCTTCACCAGAAGTCAACACCCTTTGTGATATAGTACCATAATTCACTTTCGTACTTACATAAGCACCGCCACTATCTATCGCAGATTGAGCTGACTTATCCAATGGTACATTTTCATATTTGATGGGTATTGATGATGATGTAGCTGTATTATATGCAGTAATTGATTCCTCCACTCTAATCTCTAGAGTTAGTTGAACCTCCTTCTGCTTTACACTCTGATAGATACTCATATCTGCACCGTTGCACCTTTTGTCTTAGCATATGCAATAAGTTCTGCCATGGACAGCTCAACGAAAGATCCCCTTTCTGAGTCGTTCTGTTTTGGCCCGTACTCAACATCATTGCGTATTATTATAGTAGCGCCACGAGGATAGATCTCCAATAAACTACTCTCTATAGGCGGCATGATACGAAATCTATTCGTTCTACCACCGGCACCTAATCTATTAAACGTCCAACCACCAACTAATTTGCCAGATTTTACTGGTGTAGTCCTAAGTAACGACATGTAGAGGAATTCGGCCACTGCCTTATGAATATCCACTAATTTATCGCCTATTGGTCCAGTAAGTTCTTTGAGGTCGCGTCTCATCTCGTCCACAAGTTTCTTAGCATTAGTCGGCACTGTTCGCACCTTTCCTTAGCTGTATTTCCCAAGCAGCAATCAACGTTCCAGTTGAATGTGGTTGAGCTCTAACTACAGCCCATGTATAACCCGCTATGATAAACCGGTCTCCGGTCTTAGGGGTAAATCCTGTATAATCTTTAATGAAAATATATCCATCCCTTTTGATGTCTATAGATTCACTAATCTCTGAAATTTTATAGCCAAATACTGGCGTAGAAATAACCGTAGTATCATTTTCGTTTGGAGTGATAGACGCATTGTCTAAATCCTGTGATGACGGACTATACGTACCATTAGGTTGACTGACCACACGATATATAGCGGAAATACCATGCTTATCTATAAGCTCACTAATCTTCGGTACTAACTTAATATCGAGTGGAGTTGTCATTATGATCTTTCTCCAGATACGATATTACCAGACTCAGTATATTTTCTAAGCATTACATCAACTTCTGTATATTCGATCTGCTGCGATTTACTGCCACCCGAAAAATATTCTATTCTATCACCAAGTGGACCCAATTCAACGCCAGTGGATTTGACAGCACCGCCAGTGGATGAATTATCGACATTGGTCAATAGGCTGCCAGAAACTGCTTCTAGGGCTAAAATTGCATTAGCGTATGTAATCTCTTTTGGTATTGATGTATCTAATAGCTCACTTTCCTCGATGATAACACCACTACGCGGCCATTGTGTGTCATGACCTTGGGTAGCCTGAAAACCCTTCCAGTAATACTTATTATCCATGTACTGTAGAGCCTGACGAATCTTAGCTTCTTTCGATATTGTTGTCAATGCATCCCACAATGTCGTATCTTTGCCAAAGTCAATATAATATTGCTCTGCATTGGCGACACTGATATATGCGTCAGCTCCAGCGACTATGGTTCCATCTTCGATTGTTAGAGACATGTGACCACCACCTTTTATTTATTGTTTAGTTTTTCGACAGCGATCCTGAGTTCTACAACTACGTCTACTAATTCTTTATTAACTTCAACTGCCTCAGACACTGTCTTCTTAATGTGTGTTATCTCATTAGCTTGAACCTTTACATCAGCATTGATATTAAACATCCATACGAATAACCCTACTAGCGCGGAAGCTATTACCGTTTTAATTATGTTATCGAAATCTTTCACGCCCATCCTTATATTTTCCCGTTTCATATCATTCTGTAGGTGGTGCTGATATAATTACTAGATGAATGTTACACGTACATGGATTCTCACCAGTGTGTTGCTCTACCGTATGAATATGGCTGTCATCTTGGCATATAGATCCAAGGCTCCATGTTCCCTGTTGTCTATAATTCATATAGTGACCTACTGGTAATTCTATCTTAGATGTATCTACCGGCATAATAAACCCCCTAGCTTATATATATTGTTGCATACTTAGTGGTTATGTTACTTGTCCCAGAATTTCTCGTAATTTGGGGTTTAATCAAATCACCCTTATTCGCCTTAATTGGAAACCTCTTGGTGGCATTTGTTGCCGTTGAACCCACGTCTTGCAGTGCCTCGGCTGGGTCGTCTAAATCGGCAAACCCACTTCCAGTATCATGAACCCACTTAAATCTAAATTCCTTAGCTCCACCAGATGAAACCACTGTAAAGTCAAACTCAACAGAACCAGAAAATTCTTCCTCTCCAGTATATTCAAATATACCACGAACCACATCATTAATCTGCCATCTCTCCATAGTAGAGCCAGCTATTAGACCAGTACCAGGACCGAATACCATATCCGTGAATACATTATTGGTTATTGGACCATTCACTGTCGTGTTATTATTGACGTATGCTGTACCTATATGTGCGCTATCTGGAGAATTCTTAATACCTTGAGAAATTATCTTAGGATCTTTTTGATCGCGAGAACCCTTAAATATTCCGCCTCCTGTATTAGGATCATTGACCCCACCATTGAAGTCTACATCGCCACCGTAGTCCACAGTTACTTCACAAAATGACTCTGTTGCTTCTGGTCTTGAGTCTATAGTGGAAGCTATAAACCTATCGCTCGATGCACCTGATACCTTAATGAATGTCCCACCTAAATCTGAATTAAGATTAAACTGTGGTAACTTAGCGGTAATTGTACCGGCATTATTAGCCAATATACCCTGTGTACACCCGATAATCGGTATATCATTCAGTGTTATAAATGAAAAATTATCTAAATCTAATCCCAATGGTGAGCTAAAAAATACCACCAACGTACTGATATAGCTATTGCCATTAGCTAAATCTATCGTAGTCGCATTTGGTGTATTGAAAAAGAAATTGTACGTCTGGAATAATATATTTAATTCCGTGGATGTTATGAATGGCGTAGACCCAGTATAACTTATAAAATTACCAATGCAACTTGAATTAAACACCACGCATGGGTCTGTGCCCACTATCTTAATATTAGCAGTACCAAAGTTAATGCTATTTCTGAATAGATATTGATTTGACGGAAGCTCGTAAGTGCTGCCTACTAGAAATTGTGACAAGTCAGATAAGTCATCAATCATGATAGGTCCAGATTCTAATGCAGCCAGCCTTGAATCAATTTCATCATGTGTCGCGGAACCAATATCCGTGATATTATTATGACTGATAGACCCCTGAGTAAAATGAATCGATGAATCTACTATATGTGAATCTATCTGAGCATGTGTGTTGGATCCTATATCAATCAAACCGGTGTGACTTATTGCCGATGGAACTACTGACAAGGGATTGGCACTTGATCCCACTCCTGACAATGTTGAATCGCTAACAATCGCCCTATTGCTAACTCCTGAAAGTTTAACTACTCGACCATTCTTTACTTCTACAGACATTATATATTCGCCTCGACGAAACGAATAGTCCCATACATAAATAATTTAGTTCTAGATAAAGTATCAGTAGACCTTAATTCATACACGTAAGTACCATCTGCGAATGTACCAGAGTCAGTATCTGTGATAATCATCTCAATCACTTCATTCTCAGTAGGAACAATATAGAATCCGGTACTTACCTGATCGCTTACATTAGTTAAGCTTAGTAGAGTTGTTCCACCCTTAGTGTCTTTGATATCCATGTTAAATGTATAGCCAGTAAAAACAGTCGGGGAACCATCTTCACTTTCTTCAGATATCTCGAATGAAAAATGCTTACCTATGTCTACATGTGTACAGATATCCTCTTCAGTGTTCTTCTCGAAATTAAATTCATTGCAGCTCATTAATATGACTTTCCTGTAGACATTCCACGAAATTCGTAACTTTCATCGATCCATGATATAATATTGCCATCACTCTTATTATATATATATATGTTTTCATTGTCTTATTTCTCCGCCGCTTTGTCATCTTCCTTCATGCTGTACCTTATTTGTTAACCTCTATTCTAAATATAAGTCTT
>CAZNGA010000057.1:0-20506 GCA_964572485.1 uncultured Chitinophagales bacterium | reverse complement strand
AGAATAGTCCGGATCCCTATAACATTAGCTATGCATCCCTATCAATTACAAACGTAACCAATAAGAGTTATAGCGGGACATATGGAGACATCTTTACTCGTACGATAACTGTTACCAATGGTGGGATAGGTGTACTAGAGAATTTTGTACTTATTGATGAGCATACCTCAGGAATCGAGATAAGTAGTGTTAGCTATGGTACCATCACATCCTCATTATTTGCAGATACCATCTTATTGACTGATTCAGATTTTTCATCTATCGGTGATGGTGATGATCTTTTTGAGACAGAGGAGGTTATCCAAATCACAGAAACTGTGAAGATCGTTAGTTGTATTGCTGAATCCGTGCCGTCAATTATACGAGGGAACTGGGGCTGTGATGCAATTGTATGCCAGGGATACTTTACAACAGCCAATGTAAATATCAGCAACGCCAATCCCTATTTGATGATCGAGGTGGATTATCCTTCCGATAGTTGTGTAGGGCCAAACCATGGGATCAAGCAGCAGATGAGAATAACCAATACCGGGCAGGTAACTGCTTCTGATATAGATATGGCTATCTATCAGGGTTTTGGGGGTGGATTTGGTGATTTTGTATACTCCCGTTTCGATGAAAGCAGCTTTACTTTAACTGACTCAAATTCAATAACTACATCCATTACACCTGATTCCCTTTATATGAATAGGAGTACTGGTAGCTATTCCTGTCTTGGGGCTAGCCCTGTGGGTGGGGTAGACCTCTCATTACCTGATCTGGCTCCAAATGAATCCATTGTAATCAATTGGGAGACCTATAATTGTTGCATAGATAACTGTAGCGATCCGGGGTCAAATATGGGTGGCTATATGTATAGCGGTTCCTATTTCGACAATTGCCAGCAGAATAGATACTATACAGGAGAAAACTCAGGGGTATGGCCAAATTCAATGTGGATGGATCAAACAATAAAGGGACCTACAGATCTTAACGACGGAGAGTCAGGGCTTTTTACATTTACATGTCTGGGGATGGGAGTTATTTCTGAGATCAATGGAGCATTCTTAAAGATGAGCTTTGAATTGCCTTTAGGACTTGTATGGAGTGGTGGTCTGGCTGATCTGACTTATTATGGTTCTAACGGTAGTAATTGGCCAGCTGACAGTTATAATTATTCAGGGAATACTTTAGATATCTACTATGCATATCCAAGACCTCCGGGATTTAATACCTACTATGCTGAGTTGCGGTTAAATTTAAGCATTGATTGTGGTGTTAGCGGAGCAGGAGGTATGAGCTCTATTGATCAAACAGTACAATATATCCAAAGTTCATCTTGTCCTGATGTTTGCGAGTCATCGATTTACTGCAGCAATTCATTTGTGAATATCCATTGTGGGGATTCATGCACAACAGGAGGAGCCAACTTCATAGGTTATACGATCAAAAGAACAAATTTTGGTCTTGCTGATAATAATAACGATGGTGAACCTGACAGTACGGGTTCATTGAACCTCAGTCTGATTCGCAGGGATCGAGCAGCGTATGGTGATACTTTAAAAGCTACATTCTCTGGATATGTAAGCGTTTCAGCTTCTAATCCAACATGGAGATATGGCTATGCATCCTCCGATATTGGCTGGGGAGATCAACTTACAGAAATAGATGCTGCCGTAAAAATAGTTGATGCCAGCACCGGTATTACTTACAATGGAAATGCAACCATCAATTCACCATGGTCCGGGTATTTTACGTATGACTTTAGCCCTGCCACATTAAGGAATAATGGAAGTACTATCCCTCCAAATTTTGTATTTGAGGAGAATGACTCTATTCATTTGTACCCAAGGTATAAAGTAACCGGAAACTTGCAATGGGGCAACTATTATTGTTCGATCAGCAACGAATTTTATTTAAGCAACACATTGAATCCAACAAATTCTGGAGATATGTTCTCTTGTGATAATTATTCAGGAGCTTATACTTTGGCAGGATATGCATTCAATAATTGTTGCTATGATTATTGGAACGTCCAGCCATGTGAAGATTTGAATTTGTATTACTATATAGGGATGTATATTGCTTCTTATAGCTCTGGAGGTAATTTTTTCCCATATGAATATAGGCATTGGGGGCACCCGGATCAATTGAAGATCGTGATCCCTGATGGGTTTACCTTTGAAAATGGATACCTTGAGTACAGCAGAACATCAGGAACGAACATGTCCTATTGGGACAATGTAGACTCATTGATGTATGATAATATAGTGGGCGACACCCTGATTTTTAATCTGAAGCAGTATTTTGCTGAGGGTGGCGGAAAGTTACTATATAGTGATGATGGCTGGTATGGTTCAATTAGGATCAATTTTTCCTCTGACTGCTCAGTGGCGGATTCTAAATCAAACCCATTCTACAGCAAAACCATCTATGAAACTCCTCCAAGATTAAATGATTCCCCAACCCCATCAGCATATTCCACAACAGATTCTATCTTCTTTAATCCTCCTCAATTAAATATTGAGGCAGCATTACCTATTGCTGATGGTATCAATGATAATGTAAGTTGGGAGATCACTATTGACAAATTTGGATGGAGCCCTATCAATTATTATTGGTTATCCAGTGAAAGTCCCTCAGGCAATATTGTGATCACAGAGGTGCTCAACTTATCAACACAATTACAGGTTACTGAAGTCAACGGTGTCTATCAATTAGATGATCTCAATAATGATCAATATCGAATTTCTGCAGACTATACAAGTTGTGATTACGATAGTATGATCATTAATATTGGATGGGGTTGCGATGAATACCCGGCAAGCGTAGATAGCGAGAGTTGTATTGCATCTTCCTACTTCCTGTATATTGATCCAAAATTAGCAGAATTGCAAATGACGATCAACAATCCTCCTGATAAAGTGGATCTGTGTGATACAATAGAATATACTTTGGAAGTGAGCAGTGTCCAAATTGGAACTGCTTATGATCTCAAATCTAGAATGGTATTACCAGGCAGCACCGGGCTTACGTTGGTGTCAGGTAGTTCGAAGATGAAGTATCCAACCACTTCAGGATATACATTGATGCCAGATCCTGTGCTTATTGCGCCAAGCACCTATGAATGGGATATATCATCTATTGACACCACCATTGGAAATAATGGACTACCGGGAGTACTTGATCCGGCGATCAATTCATTTATTATACAGTTTCAACTCCAAACGAATTGCGACTATATTTCAGGTGGGGTCATAAAATTTAAAACTCTGGCGACAAGTAGTTGCGGAGCATCGATCAATGATGCTGCTCAAACAGGCTCTCCAATAAAGATAAATGGGATACCTGATTACATCACAGCGATTCAATTGACAATAGATAGTTTACTTAATTGTACAAATACTACCGATATAGATGTTAAGGTTATTAATCTTGGCCCGGATAATACAAGTGTCGATGACCATATCAATTTGGTCATTCCCACCGGTACGGATTATGTCCCAGGGTCATTTATCGGAAGTACCAACTACCCGGTTATAGGTGATCCCGTACAAAGTGCTGTCACCGGTGGAACAAAATTGGATTGGCAAATTCCTGCAGGATTGTCTGCCAGTGATCCTATTCGCTTTAAGTTCACTATTTCCGGACTCTCTTCCTTAAACTGTGGTACCTATTATATTGAGACTGAGACCTTCTTGAAGAGTGATGCATATTGTGTCGCCACGGATGATTCGTGTGAGATAGGGGGCCAAACAGGAAGTAAATTGGATTCTATCACTATTGAAAAGCCGGAATTGATCTTAAGTAATTTGTTGATCGAAGGATTCCCAATCGCTCCAAATAACGAGAAGTTGATAATTTCCATTGATGTAACAAATAATGGCCTATTACCTTCAGGTATTGATCCGATTGAAATTGGTTATTATCAGGATAATGATGTCAGCTCCACCTTCTCAATAGGAGATATTTTACTGGGTAATTATTTACTGACCAATAGTATCTCCCCAGGAGCAACCATTTCAATTGATGACACACTAATAGTTGCTGCCGGAAAATCATGCCGTGTAATAGCAATTATCGATTCCAATATAAACTGCGTTTGTAATTTCACTGAAGTTCTCGCAACAGATATCCCATTGAGAGTGGCAGGCAATGATACATCAACTTGTTCAGATGTTGCTGTTGAAATAGGTGAAGATGCGATTACAGGTTACGTATACAGTTGGAGCCCTATTACAGGTCTCAATAATTCATCCATATCAAATCCTCAATTGCGCCTTGTGAATTCCGGTAAGGTTGCCTCAGTAAATGAGTACATTGTACAGGTCAATAAGGGGGGATGTAACACAAAGGATACGGTCTTGATAACAGTGGGCGCTGAAGTGGTTGCCAATTTTGGATTTTCTGATACAGCTTGTTTGGATGATCCAATTATTTTTGTGGATTCTTCCACTTCAAATGTCACCAGTTACCATTGGGCATTTGGTGATGGAGATACTTCGATATTACAAAGCCCGTCACACGCTTATTCCTCGGTGGGCAGTTTTACAATAACCCTTACTACACAAGATGCAACAGGTTGTATTGATGACTTCTCTAAGATAGTTGATCTCAGTAACCTCCCGGTGGCTGAAGCAGGTGACGATATTGAAATGTGTAATGGTGATACAGGGATGATCTTTGCGGGAGGCGGCCTTAATTATAGGTGGAGCCCTGTTGGTGGATTGAGTTGCTCCGATTGTCAGAATCCTTTGGCGAGTCCAACGGCGACAACAATATACTATTTAGATGTTTTTGACAATAATGGATGTGTGGCTACTGATTCAATGCAGGTATTGGTTTACCAAAAACCAACTGCTGATGCGGGAGAAGACACAATGATCTGCAAAGGAGACAGTGTACAACTGAATGGCTCTGGTAATGGAAGTTATTTCTGGACCCCATCCACAGGGATGAGTTGCACCGGTTGTCCGGATCCTGAAGTAAGTCCACCTAATGCCATACCATATATCCTTTTGGTTACTGACAATAATGGTTGCAAGAATAGAGATACGGTAATCGTAGGTGTTGAAGAGCGATATGTAATGGACGGAGGAGACGATGCAGAGATCTGTGAAGGCGATGAAGTGATGATAGGAACCTTTGGTACAGCAAATTATACCTGGAGCCCATCATTTGACCTTAGTTGTGAGGACTGTCCTCAGCCAATAGCATCCCCTGATATTACTACAGTATATATGGTACTTGGAACAAACGGTGTTTGTCCTGCTGACACAGACTATGTAGAAGTTATTGTTCATCCGTTGCCATATATTGATGCAGGAGATAATGTTACAATACCATTAGGTGAGAGTGCCCGGTTAGAGGTAGTCACTTTTGACAGCCTTATTTATATTTGGACACCGCCTAGTGGATTAAACTGTGTTGATTGTAAAAATCCTATTGCAAGCCCAGCAGTTACAACAAACTACTTTGTATCAGTTCTAGATTCATTTGGCTGTAGCAATACCGACAAGGTCACAGTGCATGTACAAAACGACCTATGTGAAGGTAGCGCAATATTTGTGGCCAATGCATTTACTCCAAATAATGATAACAGGAATGATAAGGTTTGCGTAAGGGGAGCGGGGATCGAATCCATAAATACCTTTAGGGTTTATAGTAGATGGGGAGAAAAGGTATTTGAAGTAAACAACTTTGAACCCAATGATATTGGCATGGGTTGGGATGGCTCCTTTAAGGGCCAGAAACTGAATAGCGGCGTCTTTGTCTATTATGTTGAAGTCATTTGTATTGGTGGCTATACAGTGGTTAAAAAAGGGAATATCACACTGATAAGATAAGATAGATAAATATAATTTGTCATGAAAAAAATATACATCATACTTATAGCAATAATGATACAGAGCAGTATCGTAATAGCTCAGGACCTACACTTTTCACAGTTCTATGCTTCTCCCATGATCTTAAATCCTGCAACAACAGGAATTTTGGATGAAGATTACCGGATCATTTGTAATTATGCCAGCCAATGGGGTGGATTTACAACCCCTTACAAAACATTTGCTGCTTCGTATGATATGAAGATGCTATCCTTAAGAAAGGGTAAGGATCATATCGGTTTTGGCTTCTTGTTATTCAATGATGTGGCTGGTGATTCAAAGCTAAGAACAACACAGGCAAATGTGTCATTTTCCATTATTAAATCTCTCGACCGCAGAGGGAAGCACTTCATCTCATTGGGCGGGCAAGCCGGCCTGGCACAAAGATCCATTAATTTTGCTGACCTGCAATTTGACAATCAGTTCAATGGGTATCAATATGACCAAAATTCAGGATCAGGCGAAAGTCTAACTACCACAAACTTTATATACCCGGATGTGGCATCAGGGATCATGTGGTATTACGCTCCAAAAAGAAGGCACAACATCTATTTAGGAGGTGCGATCTATCATTTAAACCAACCCAACCAATCATTCTATTACAACGGGGATGACCGTTTGGTTCTTAGGCAAGTCATTCATGGGGGCGGGCAATTCAAGCTAAATGCAAAGATGGATCTGCTGCCCACATTCATGGTGCTCAAGCAAGGGGTAGCTCAGGAAATAACCGGTGGAGGTTTTATGAAATATGGTGCAGGGACTGTTGGCAATAGGAAAAAGGTGGCTTTCTACTTTGGCAGCTGGTATCGCTTAAATGATGCCATAATCATGGGAACAAAAATTGATTATGGAGAAGTGAGTTTCGGATTTAGCTATGATTTTAATGTTTCTGATCTTTCGATGGTCACAAATTTGAATGGAGGCCCGGAAGCATCATTTACTTATACTGGAAACCTGCCTGAACAGCTTAGGAAGAGAAAAACAAATAAGACGATCTTTTGTCCTAAGTTCCATTAATTTTTTAGAACCCAGGATCCGGGATAGTTAGCTTGAAATTTTGGAATATCAAGCTTTGCATCTTCCTTCGTATTGAATGGGCCAATACCCAATCTCAGAAACCCGTTATCTCCTTGGATCAGGCTCCCTTTGATCCCCTGTTTCCCCAAATTACGAAGTAAACCATGGGCATTTTTCTTTTCTTTGAAAGCACCTAATATAATGTAGAACCCTTTGCTTGCTTTTGAGACCTTCTTAGGAACCTTCTTTTTGATTACCTTTTCAATTTTGCTCGCAGATTCAGCAATTTCCGGAGTATTTGACTCTATTGACTGGTCAGCCACATCTTCTATGACCTCATCCTGCCTGAGATTTTGCACTTCAGAAGGGATAATATCCATCAGCTCGTCTTCATTAGCACCTTGTGGCTCTGCAACTTCCTCATTGTTGGCCATCTCATCACCAGTATGTAAGGGAGGTTTCACTTCTTCAATTCTTGGGGTAGAAGGAGCTTCGGACTGCCCTTTTGGCTCAAAGATATTTTTAATAGCGCTAACAATACTGGAATTGAGCAGGCGGCCATTTTTAAGATCATTCAGCGACATATGATAATGATTCCACTGGTACACAAAGACAGCAAGTAAAACAATGATGGCCGCAATGTAATAATTAGCCCGGTATTTTCTTTTCTTTCCTTTCCTCTTCTCTCTTCTTTTTGCTTTTGGTGGTTTCGATTCTACAGTCGTTGAGCTAATAGGTGCCGGCTGTATAGTAGGTAGTGGTTTTGGAGGAGGCTGTTGCGCACCAATAATATCGGGTTTTTCTTTGGCAAGAGAGCCCCTTACCACAGGGGGGAATTGCACAGTACTCATTCCGAATGATTGCAGGAGAAAGTTAGTGGTCCTGTCACGTGAAAATTGCAAGTTGTTTTCTATGTCAAGATATAATTTCCCAATTTTTGGGAGTACAATTACTTCCTTGCTCTTTAAAGCCGTTTCGCATTCTTCTTTAAATATCCTTACCTGCTGCTGGGCTTTCTCAAATGGGATGCCCTCAGCTTTTGAAATATGACTGATAAGCAACCCGTCATTTGAATTCAAGTTCTCATTAAATGCGATCAATTTTGATGGTGGCTGAAAAGTGTGTTGTGTTGGGTGAACCTTTGCAGGCTGATAATTTGCTACAAACCCGCCAAATTCAGGTATAATAACACAGTTATAGGTTTTTAATAAATCTGCAATGTACTTGCCCGTGCCCAAGATGCTATAAGTTTACAATATCAAAACGAAAATGCCAACCCTCCAAGGAAATTAAAGCCATAGGATGGATATTTTTTCCATCGCTGATGTTCCAGAGAACTAATGTTGTTCAAGTTACAAAACAAAGCAATATTTTTTGAATATTTGTATTGCAAAGAGAAATTTATGTCAATAATTTCTTTCAATTTCTCCGAATCATTTGCGAACATCCCTCCCAACATAAACAGGTTAGAAGTGAATAACACCTTGTCTCCAACACTATAGAAAAAGTAAAGATTGGCTTCGTACTCAGGCAAATGATAAGCGTATTTATAATTCTCCAGATCGTAGTTAAAATAGTCACCAGAGAGTAAAAATCTAGACTTTTCAGATCTTTGTATTGATATTTCGCCATGCAAATTGAAGACAACTGCTTTCTTTTCGTAGATGAGCATAAATTGCTTCATATCTGCTGTGTCATTCACATATAATGGGAGGTCTTGTATCGATTTCAAGGAGAATTTAGTGTCATATGAAAAAGAATGACCGATGCTGCCTTTGATACCTGCATGCCCGCCTGTAATTTTAGTGCTTCTTACCTCAAGATAATTAGAGATATAAGGATTTTCTGTCGAAATAGATTGCAGACTATTATTCTGCAAAGATCCGTTAAACCCACCATTTAACACAATGCGGTTTTGTACTAATTGTGTGGAGGCTTTGGCGATAATGAAAACATGAAGTTTGCTGCTATCGTTGACAAATTCCATGACAGGATGCATGCCTATCACAGCCTTAAACTTATTCTTGCCAAGATTTAGGTACCCTTTAAAATTAATGATTGTTCGGTCAAGTTTGTTTGCTAATGAGCCTTGATCCAAAGAAATAATGTCAGCGGTAAGATCCACCCCAAACATTTCACCGGATTTCAACTTTTTGGTGGTGATAGATGAAAAATGTACATTGCTCTCCTTAGAGGTATTATCAATAAAATAATCGAGCCGTAGCCCAATATCATACCCAATTTTTGCTTTATTCTTTCCCAATCCATAGACGTGGGTTGCATAAGACAAATTTTGATATCGCTGTTGAACATCACTTGAGCTGAAGGTGTCAACATCGTACCCATAATAATGAACTACATTTCTGGAAAAGTCGATCTCGTTGGATATAGCAACTCTCCGGAAAAAATACTTGCCAAAGACGCTTGCATTATTGTCACTAAAATTTTGATTCGATTCCTTCCCTTGTGAAGAAAGATGATCATAGGAAGCACCGTAATTGAATTTTTTACTCCTGGAGCTGTTGTAGCTTACCTCCAGCAAAGGAGTTGCCAAATTTCCATACCCTCCCTTGAGAAAGACATTATACAGTTTATTGAGTTTATCTCTTTTCATTGCCAGAGGCCTGAATTTGATAGTGGAGGGTGGGAGGTTCAGCAACCTTTGCGGGATGTCATACTTCATTACAGGTCCTTTTACTTCCTGGGGGTTGAACTTAGGTGAGAATAGGACCTTTATGGCATCAGCAAGTATGGGTTTATATTCCTTTATTACATTGATCTCTTCATTTTTTAAAGTAGCTGATTCATCCTGAGCAAGCATTTTCGAGGGGAATAAATTCAAGATCGCCAATACGAGAAGCAGCACCCCTGATTTTATGGCAATTGTACCCTGAAATATAATCCTCGATATACTATTAATCATCATTGATCACTTTTACCATTAAGGTCTTTGATTATTGTATCTTGCTCTATTTCATTTTTATAACCGGGGATCAGCAATTCAATATCTAATAAAGAATCTGGCAATGAAGTATCCGATTCGATCTTTGCCGCTTCCCTTTCAATTTCCATGATCTTGAATAACTTCTCCTCGGCAATATTCAATAGCTCGTCATCTTTGTAGTTGTCTATGATACTTTGTAATGTAGCTTTAGCCTGAAATATCTCCCCTTTTTCGGTGTAATTATCTGCAAGAAGGATATAGCTTTTAATTACCCAATAATAATAGGATGGTACCTGCTTGATGACGCTAAAGCAGCTGGCGATGGAGCTTTCAAAGTCACCTCTCTTAAATTGGATGATGGCAATGTTGTATTTCGATTCCGCAGCCCTCTCATTATTCGCAGCTTCAACGATCTTGGTAAACTCAAGCATCGCTGTATCGAGATTATTATTTTGCATGGCTACCATTCCAAGATAATAATACAATTCAAGTTTATCTTCTACTGTTGCAAGCTCTGAGCTCTCTATCAGTGGCGCATAAGTGAAAACGTCATGTTGTTGGTTGGTGTAATATGCTGAACGGAGAATACCGAAAAGTGCTTCATATTGATTCTCCTTATAGGCAGCGATCTCATGTAATTTCTTGTAATGACCCATTGCAGTCCCATAGTCCTTATTTATGAAATAATTGATACGGGCTGCTTTCAAAAGGGATTGCTCCGTAAAAAGATATTTAGGTTCATTGATCACATAATCGTAATCCTGCAAACCCTTCTTATAATTTTTAACGCTGTAATAACATTCCCCTCTGTAAAAATGTACCTCCAACGCAAAAAATCCATCAGGGAATTTTTGTAAGTAATCAGAAAAAGAGATGATAGACGCATTGCAATCCCCTTTCTTGAAAATGGTTTCTGCCGCTAAGTAGGTGACAGAATCGACTTCAGATGCTGAGATCTTTACGTCAGGAACACTTTCCAGGAAATGGATATATTCTTCAGCTTTGCCTATTGAGATGTACAGCGCTTTGATACCAAGGACAGCCTCACGAGATTCGTGTGATTTAGGGTATTTTTGAACTACTTCCTTATAATAAGTCAGGGCATTTTCAATTTCATTGAGGTTAAAGTATATTAACCCAAGATTAACATAGCATTTTCGCACATAATTGCTGTTAGGATAATGGGTTAGAATTGAGTTGAAACTTTCCAGTGCCTCTCTGGGCCGATCAGTTAAAAGGTAGGAGTTGCCGATCTCAAATATGGCATCGTCATTATAGATCGAATTTGGAAATTCTTGTTTTATCATTGCCATGGCAGCGATCTTTGCATTGTGTTCGTTGCTTAGTCCATGCAGGATCCCCTTTTGATAGTACGCATAATCTGACCCCGGATATTTATTTTCGATAGTCATATCATAATACTCAATGGCTTTGGGGTAGTTCTTCAGCATAAAATAGGCATCTGCAGTTCTTTGGGTAGCATCGATCAGTACTTTGTTATGTGCTATTTTGCCCTCTTCTTGCAATAAGGTGATACATTCCAGGAAGTGCCCCAGTCCATTTCTGAAATTGCTTTGTTTGAGGTAGCAATAGCCCAATGTATAATTTGCTTTGGCTAGTGATGAGCCTTTCGGGATATCTTCTGTTAATTTTGTCAGCGTTTTATATCTACTGAGATCTGCGGCAGCTTTCTTGTATTTCTTTTGCATGAAGAAAATTTCTCCTTTCCAGAAATAGGAGAGGGCTTGCAATTCAATCTCAACAGGGTTTTTTAGCGATAACTCAAAATGGCTGATTGCTTTTGTATACTTCCTGTCCCTGAAGTACAATACGGCCTGATAATAGGCGACCTTTTGGTAGGCGAGGATGATCTTTGGGCTTTTATCTTTAACAGACTCAATGATCCTTATGGCTTCCTTGTAATCACGGGTTGTTAAAAAGATGTCTGTGAGCAACTCCTGGGCAGCCACCTTACGATCTGATTTCGGGTATTTAGTAATGAATTTCTGTATTGCATTGATCGCTAGCTTATGGAACCCCAGTTCAAAAGACAATTTCGCATAGTAAAAGGATGACATCTCGGTGATCATAGGATCATTCTGCATATTGGCAGCAGTGCTAAAAGCATTGCGCGCATTTTGTTTGTCGTTTGTTTTAAGGTAGCAATCCGCAATATTATAAAGCACATTTTGTGAAAGTGAATCATTGACTTTGGTCATTCCTAAAAATTTCTTAATCGCATCTTCATAATTGCCAATTTGGTATTGGGCAAAAGCAAAGCGATAGATATCTTCCCTGGAGGCCTTATGGGAGTTATCAATGTATATCTTTAAGTGGGTAACCGCTTTATTATAATCCCCCTTTTCGAAGTATCCATTCCCGGCCAGAAAATTGATCTCATTATAGTTTTTCAACTTGGGATCATTGATATATGTTTCAGCATACTTGATCAGATTGTCATAATCTTTCTTCCCATAATAAGTCTGACAAATAAAGAAGGGAGCTGTACGACCATACATTTTGGATGGGGCGATCTTTAGAAAGCTGTTCAGCGCATCATTATAGTTTTTTTGCATTAACGCGATATAGCCGTAATAGTAATTGGCAGGGTAGTAGTATTTGTTCTTAATATCCTTGATCTCTGCAAATAATCGCTTTGCATTTTTTAGATCCTTTACAAAGAAATAGCAATAGCCACTTTGAAATTTAAATTCTGTGATCTGCACCTGGGTCAGGTCTGTCAGCTCTACTTTTTCCAACCATGGGATCGCTTTCTTGCATTTTTTTGTCAAGAAATAGTATCGTCCAAGTTGATAGTAGGCAAGTCTGACCTTAGTAGATTCGTAATTTTTTTCAATAAATTGGATGAGTAGTGCATCGGCATCATTGTTGTAAAGCTCCACAGCACAGAGAGCTCTGTAATATTCAGCATTCATTATTATCAATGCTAATGGGCTGGAAGGTGCTAACGTCCCATCCCCTTTTCCAACACTTGATAAGATACGGTCAAACTGCTTTTGGGCTACCACATACTTCTCATGGTCAAATAACTCAAGGCCCTTTTTATAAGACCTGTTTATATCATCATAAATTAATGACTTTTGACCTAAAGAAAATAAGGGGCCTAACGAAAGGAAGCCAATAATCAGATATCTTACCATGGTTGGCTGCAATTTCAATGCTTTACTAGATTGTAAGATCAATGTACAATGGCCAATGTTCAGTAATAAGTAACGAAAGCGAAAGTAAAATTATTTTGATAAAAAATATATGGAAATGGATAAAACTTGTAAACAATCGTACAGATTAGCGTACACTATCATAGAAATATGGGTTTGCTTACTTTGTTCGTTGGTAGTAAGGATTTAGAAACTGAAACTTAAGCTTACGCTGGGAAGAATGGGCAATTGATTTACTGCTTCAAATTTTGTTAGATCATAATAAAAGATATTGCTACGGTTATAAACATTAGTTACACTAGCAATAACCTGTAGCTCAGCACTTGTTGAAATCGCAAATATCCGTTTAATGGAGACGTCTAATCTGTGATAATAGGGTAACCTGCCTTTGTTGAGTTCAGATTCGTAGATCCATCCGAGATCGCCATTAGTGGTAGTATAATCTGTTGAAATACCTCCCAGGAAGCTTATAAATTCATAGTTACCCAAGATCTTGGTAAAGGCGAATCCGGAACCAAGATTCCACCTGGCATTGACCTCCCATTGAAGGTCTTTTCCGAAAGTGTATCCGCCCAATAGATTTAAGTTGTGTCGCCTGTCGTAATGTGGGCTGTAGGTCTGGATCCCATCGTCCCTGGTAATGAAACCAAGTGAATAGACGGACCAAACAAACCACCTTTGGAAATCGTATTTCAACAAAATATCAAACCCATAGGCATCCCCCTTTTCGATCATGTAATTCGGGTCAGTTTTAAAGAGTTTATTACGGTTGATATTGATCAACTGTGTGTATCTCTTAAGATAAGTTTCGACATTGAGTTCCCAGTGCTTCCACAGGTCAATTTCAGTACCAACGATCGTATGCACTGCTTTTTGGAGGTTGGTGGTAGCTTCTTGACCTTTAATATTATTGATCTTTTCCTCAGGCCCGGAAAGAAACCCGACAAAAAGATGTACAACATCCCTGTCAGAAGCTGCACTTATCAGATTTTGCGAATAGAGGCCTCCCGCTAATTTAAACCTGAAACGCTCAGAAAAGTTGTATTTTATTCCATACCTGGGTTCCAGTGACATGTGGCCAAGAGAAGCATAATAATGACCTCTTATTGAGGGTTCAATGACTAATTTGTTGATGATCTTTTTGTATTTGAAATAACCGGCAATTTCAGTGGTGTTCTGATTCTGATCGATCTTGAATCCCAGGGTGTTATAAAATTCGAAGATGGTTTTGTATCCAAGGATCTCAGCTCCATACTTTATCTCGCCATTAGGTTGGAAATAAGTAAAATCCATGCCCAGGTTAAATCCGCTTATAGAACTTTTTCGATCTTTTTTGCCATTTTCAGCTAAGTTCATTCCATAATTTGAATATGAGAAATTACCATTGATCAAGGTGGGAGATTGTCCCGGGACAAGCACGAAATTGGTTCCGAATCCCAAAGCATCCCAGTTGAAATGGGAATTTTCCAGGAAATTCACTTTATCTTTAAAGTCGAAGCCAAATAAATTCAGCTTACTTCCATTATTTGCATTCAAAGATAACTTCCCATAAATATCGGTGAAATTGTATGGTAAAGTTGTATCCAGATACGTATATATGATTTCAGAAGTTTTGTCAAGGTATGATTTTTTCACGCTGAGCAAATAGGATGAACTGCCCCCCTTATTTTCTTTAAGTTTTGAGATAGGGCCCTCCAATACTAATTTGGATAAAAATGGGCCGGTTGACACTTTTCCCGCGAACTGTTTTTTGTTCCCATCCCGTGATGTCACATCAACGATCGCCGATATTCTTCCACCGTACTCAGCGTTGAACCCACCTGTGATCACCTCCACATTTCTGATAGCATCTGTCTCAAAAACAGAAAAGAATCCAATAGAATGAAATGGATTATAAATGACCATACCATCCAACAAGATCTTATTTTGGATAGGGGCACCACCTCTGATATACAACTGGCCTCCCTGGTCACCTGTAAATACCACTCCCGGAAGCACCTGTAAATATTGAGCAAGGTCTGGCTCCCCACCAATGGAAGGAATTTGTTTGATCTGCTTGGGGGTTAATTTAGTTGTAGAGATCAATATGTCTGTTTTCTGTTGCTGCTTTTTAGCGGTAATATCTACTGCCATTAATTGAATTGATGCCTCCCGCAAATAGAACTTCTTAGTGATAAGTTGCCCTTGCTTTAGATCTATCTTGACATCAATAGTATCATACCCCAAATAGGTGCATCTTAAAGTATAGCTGCCCTCCGGAACTTTGGCAATGGTAAAGAACCCATTGATATCTGTGTTGGCACCATAATTCGTTTTTACAAGGAATACGTTGGCGAAAATCACCGGCTCCCCATTATCCTTATCATAAACAAAGCCTCTAATTGAACCGGTTTGAGCGAATAATGCACTGCTCCATAGCAACATTACTGTTGACAGAATGAAGATATGTTTTATGCGATTCATTATTCTGTTTTCAAATATTTAGTAAGCAATATCAGCAAATCGTCCTTTTCCTTCTCTGATGATCTTTGGCTCAGACCCTGTACAATCTATAACAGTTGAGGGTTTATTGCCTCCATTACCTCCATGAATGATAATATCTACCTGTTTATTGTATTCATTATGAATTACATCCGGATCCGTCATATAGTCAACGATCTCATCTTCGTCGTGCAAGGAAGTTGAGAGTAGCGGCTTTCCAAGATGTTGAATGATGCTCAATACGATCTCATTATCAGGAATTCTAACCCCTACGGTCTTTTTCTTTTTATTGAATTGTCTGGCTATTCTATTATTTGCATTTAGGATAAATGTAAAAGGACCGGGCAATGCTTTTTTTAATAGCTTAAAGGTGGGAGTAGCCAATGATAAGGTGAAATCAGATATATGCCTTAGGTCGGCACAGATGAATGAGAAATTATAATTCCCCTTTTTCTTTCCTTTGATCCTTGACAGTTTGTCAAAGGCCTTACCGCTAAAAGCATTACAGCCAATAGCATATACGGTGTCTGTTGGGTAAATAATGACGCCGCCATTATGTAAGCAATCTACCACGATAGAAATCTTTCGCTGTTGTGGATTATCAGGATTGATCTTAAGCAACATTATTCTTAAGTGATAATTTTACTGGTAAAAAATTTTCTTTTTTGTAAAAGAGAAGCTTAAATAAAAGCAGATCATCCAAGGACTTCAGTAACCAAATCTGCTGCTTCCTTTAGTTTGATAGCAGAATAGACTTTAAGACCGGAATCGTCAATTAATTTCTTAGCTTCTTCAGCATTAGTACCTTGCAGTCTCACAATAATTGGAATATTGACCTCTCCAATATTATTAAACGCATCTATTACACCTTTTGCCACACGATCGCATCTCACAATACCGCCAAAGATATTTATCAGGATAGCCTTTACGCTAGGGTCTTTCATTATCATTCGAAATCCAGCTTCCACAGTTTCGGGATTTGCTGTACCTCCAACATCGAGAAAGTTAGCAGGTGCACCACCTGCCAATTTAATGATGTCCATTGTGGCCATTGCCAGCCCTGCTCCATTGACCATACAACCCACATTGCCATCCAATTTTATAAAATTCAAATTATATTCGCTGGCTTCCACTTCTGTAGGGTCCTCTTCAGTAGTATCACGCATTTCAGCATAGTCACTGTGTCTGTAAAGTGAATTGTCATCAACCTTGACCTTAGCATCTACGGCAACGATCTTATCATCAGATGTTTTTAATACCGGATTGATCTCTAACAAGGTAGCATCACTTTTCACATAAGCATTATAGAGCTTAGTGATAAATTTTGTCATATTCTTGAATGCTTCACCTGACAGCCCCAAATTGAATGCAATTTTTCTTGCCTGAAATGGTAATAACCCTCCTTTGGGGTCTACCCACTCTTTAAAGATGAGATGGGGGCTTTTTTCAGCTACTTCTTCGATCTCTGTGCCACCTTCAGAGGAATGCATGATGACATTACACTGTTTTTGACGGTCTAATAAGATGCCAACATAGTATTCTTCAAGTTCAGATTTCCCTGGATAATACACATCCTGGCTCACAAGTACTTTATTTACCTTTTTTCCCTGAGGACCGGTTTGCTTAGTAACTAATTGCATCCCAAGGATGCTATCTGCTACATCTTTCAATTCATCCATAGATTTAGCAAGTTTTACCCCGCCTCCCTTTCCTCTTCCGCCGGCATGAATTTGTGCTTTTACAACCCACCAATTAGTACCGGTATCCTTTGTTAACTGTTCTGCAGCACCCACAGCATCCTGTACACTATTAACTGCAATGCCTTCCTGGATATTAACCCCAAAACTCCTTAGGATTTCCTTTCCTTGATATTCATGTAGATTCATAACTTAATAATACGTTTAATAAAAAATAGAATTTGCCTATTTACTGTCATAAAAGTGTAATAAATAGGCAGATATCCGGTTTTAATTATTGAGAACCAGAGAATAAAAATAAGGCGAATAATTTGAATTGAGAAGTAAATTCCAATTATTAAGACCATTAGCGAGGATATAGACTTTTTTAACTGCCATTCATATTGCAAAGATTTGTAAAATTAAGTATTGCATTAAAATAAAATATTTAGTACATTTGAAATAGATAACAGTATCAAATTTATTACCCACCACCGTGAAGAAGAAAAAGATGAACTGTTATGTAGGTAAGTTTGTATTTCTTAAGGGGAGATATACCAGTATTTTCCACCTGCATGATTGGCTTTTGGGTTCACTCTATTATAAATAAAATGAAGGGGTTAATTATTCTTGTTTTGAAGCTAAAGAGTAAAACTATTATATAATGAAACTCACTTTATCACTTATTACTCTATTCCTATTATTTGCTTCAGGTCAATTTAGTTTCAGTACTCCGAGGATCGGAATGGATAAAATTGTTGATCTGAGTATTGCCAATGATACCGCTGATGCTATCATTATGAGCAATATGCAAATAAGCTTAGATAGCAATGTGCTTTTGTCAAAAATATACAAGGCGAATATTAGCCATCTGACTTTTAATGACAGAAAGGAAGCTGAAAAGTTCTTCAATAGCTATAATGATAATTTGGTCTCTTTTAAAGTAATTTTTGAGAAAAAGGAATTGGTAATTCATTTGTACCCTCAATATAATAGCGGCCGCAATTGGAGTGTGGCAGAGTGGAATCATTATTTGGAGCAAAAAGCAATTCGGATAAAGCAAAATGAAAAATGAATCGATCAGATGATTGAATCCAATGTGATTCGATCTTGACTCGCAAATTGTGAATAAATCAATAATATATCGCAACCTAATTTTGAACCGTGGAAAATTATGGTTTATCATTATTGCTATCTTTTCTTTCATGAATATTTGCCAGGCGCAAATTATTTTTGGGGAAGCCTTCCTGAAAGCTAAATATGTAGAGGTTGGTGTTTCATCCTGTGGCTCATTTGGTACAGATACCATGCCCCCTGCAGGGTATCATCCTAATGCAAATTTTGGGCCTGGGTTAGGGTTTGTAGCGGATGCAGATAAGGATGGATGGGGCAGTGGCACTCCTTTATATTGTGGGGATTATTTTATGCCCGGTAATCCGGAAGAAGGGTGGGGCATCCAGATCAATGGGATTGATTATGGCAATTTCAATGGAAGTATGCAGATCTGTGGTGTAAATAGTTTTCCTGGTTCAAATGGTTCCTATTCGACTTTGGGCTCTACGATCTCAGTGAAATGGACTGGTGCAGGACATGGATTAAGAGTGGAGCAGACAGTGATCATGAATAAGGATTCATTATTTTTTGTTGCCTGTGTGACATTGACAAATATATCAGGTGGACCCCTCCCCAATGTTTATTATATGAGAAATCTTGATCCTGATAACGAACAATCATGGACAGCAAATTATCAAACCGTCAATACCGTTGAATTTCAAAATCCTTCCGTATCAAACAAGGCACTTGTAAGTGCCACAGGCATGATGTATGGTTGTTATGTTGGTCTAGGAACGATTGATAGTAGAGCTAGAGTTACCTATGGTGGATTTACCAACAGGTCTGCCAGTGATGTATATAATGCTCTTGGCGGACTATCAAATTCCGGATCAATGACACAGGACAAGGCAATTTCACTTGCATTCTATTTTGGAAATTTGAATGTTGGCGAATCTGTTTCTTTTGATTTTGCATATATTCTTGATCCATCCCAGTTGAATTCAGCACTATTAGCCACAGCAGCCACCACTTTAGCGCCATTCAGCCCTGTTTGTGATTATGTAGCTCCTTTTGCATTGACTGGAGGTACACCTCCAGGCGGAACCTATTTTGGTCCGGGAGTAACTGCAGGTGTTTTTGATCCTGGAGCTGCCGGTAATGGCACTCATGTGATCACATATGTACATACAGATATTTGCGGTAAAGATGACTCAGCTTTTCAAAATCTGATCGTACACCCTGTCCAAATTTCGTTGAGTCCTTTTAACTCAGTTTGCGTTACAACTGCACCATTTGTTTTGACAGGTGGATTACCTATTGGGGGAACATATTCCGGAACAGGTGTCTCAGGTGGTATCTTTGATCCCGCGGTGTCAGGCCCTGGGGTCTTTCCGATCACCTATTCGAATACTGATTCTAATGGCTGCACAGGAGTGGCAGTTGAAAATATATCTGTAGTTGCATTCAATCCTGTATCCATTTCGCCGCTTAGCAGCGCTTGTATAACAGATTCTCCTTTTGTTCTATCTGGTGGACAGCCATTGGGTGGGACTTATTCAGGGCCGGGAGTTACCTCTGGAATATTTGACCCTGCTCAAGCTGGAGTAGGTAACCATGTGATCATGTATAAGAACTTGAATTGTACAGGTATGGACTCTGCTTCACAGATCCTTCAAGTGAACGCTTTGCCGAATGTATCACTTGCGCCACTTGGTAACTACTGCTTGAACGAAACTCCTTTTCCATTAACAGGTGGCAGCCCATTAGGAGGAGAGTATACAGGGAATGGCGTATTTGGTGGAATTTTTAGACCACTTCTTGCTGGAGTGGGCACACATATAGTCAGGTATTATTATATGGATGCGAATGGATGTTCTGACACCGCTTTAGGTACAATAAGTGTCTATTTTGCACCATTGGCTAATTTCTATCAAAATAATACTAGATTTTGTGTCAATGAAGCAATACAATTTTTAGATAGCACTATCGGGTTCGTAGGAAATTGGTTTTGGGATTTTGGAGATGGAAATACTTCCACCCTTCAAAACCCTACCCATACTTATTTGACCCAAGATACTTTTGATATTACCCTAATAGCCATTGGAGCCTCCTGTGCCGATACCATTACAAAATCATTAATCGTTCTTGAGGTTGCCGAAGCTAATTTCGTAACCCAAGAGCTTTGTGCAAAAGGGCCTACACAGTTTATTGACAGTTCTACAAGATCGGTTACAAACTGGAAATGGTACTTTGGCGATGGCGATTCTTCTACTGTACAGAACCCAATTCATA
>CAZNGA010000056.1:0-20590 GCA_964572485.1 uncultured Chitinophagales bacterium | reverse complement strand
ATAAAAGTGTTGTATACAAGTTCCTTACAGAATCTACAGGAGAGGTATTGAGAGATGAGATAGCAAGGGAATCGATACTTGGTTTAGAAGCAAAGGACTGCATGAATCAGGGGAAATTGGTTCCTGACTCTTTGGTCATAAATATGATCAGTTCTATGGTGGATGAGCAGATAACAGATAAAACCAAGGGGGTAATTTTTGATGGATTCCCCAGAACTGTTGAGCAAGCAAAAGCATTGGATCAATTAATGGAAGGGAAGGACTCAAATATCTCTTGTGTTATCTCTCTTGAGGTAGGGGAAGAGGAATTGATAAAGAGGATCAAACTCAGAAAAGAGCATTCTAATAGAAGTGATGACGCTGATGAACAGATCATCCGGCAGCGCATAATCGAGTATAACAATAAGACCAAACCAGTGGCTGTGTATTATTCAAGACAAGATAAGTTGATTGGGATAAAAGGGGAAGGCAGCATTGATATTATTGCCCAGTCGATCGTCAAAGCACTAAGGAAGGTAAAAGAAGGAACAGCAACCTAGCGATCATTGCAAAAAAGGAGTTACAACCCTACTTTTATCTAAGGTTGCCTCATTTGTTTGATCAAGCCGCATAACAATTTTCAAATTTTGGAGAAGGCGAATTTCATTGACTATGTAAAGATCTTTTGCCGTTCAGGTAACGGAGGCAAGGGGTCTGTTCATTTACATCGTGATAAATTCACAGCCAAAGGAGGCCCTGATGGAGGTGATGGAGGAAGGGGAGGACATGTGATATTAAGAGGAAACAGCCAGCTTTGGACTCTATTGCATCTTAAGTACCAGAAACATATTATTGCCGGTAACGGCATTTCAGGGAGTAGTAATAATAAAACCGGAGCAGATGGCAAGGACATATATTTGGAAGTGCCTCTGGGTACAATTGCAAAGGATGCTATCACTGAAGAGATAGAGGTAGAGATCAATGAAGATGGACAAACAGAAGTTCTTTTATCCGGTGGCAGAGGGGGTTTAGGAAATACTAATTTTAAATCTCCAACCCGGCAGACACCAAGATATGCTCAGCCCGGAGGAGTTGGTGAGGAAGTTTGGAAAGTGCTTGAATTGAAATTGTTAGCTGATGTGGGATTGGTTGGGTTTCCCAATGCCGGTAAGTCAACCCTCTTATCGGTTGTAAGTGCTGCCAAGCCAAAAATAGCAGATTATCCTTTTACTACCCTTACACCAAATTTAGGGATCGTTTCATACAGAGATTATAAATCCTTTGTAATGGCCGATATCCCAGGGATCATTGAGGGTGCGCATGTTGGAAAAGGACTAGGTCATAGGTTTTTAAGGCATATCGAGCGTAATTCAATACTCTTATTCCTGGTGCCATCAGATAGTCAAAACATTAGTAAAGAGTATAAAATATTGCTTGGCGAATTGAAGCAATTCAACCCTGAACTATTAGCTAAGGATAGGATATTAGCGATCACTAAATCGGATCTTATAGATGATGAGTTGGAGGAAATGCTAAGCCAGGAAATTCCTGATATCCCTTATGTTTTTATATCTTCGGTAGTAGGATCAAATATTGATAAGCTGAAGGATTTGATCTGGAAAATATTGAATGGATAGGACCATTATGAGGCATATTGCTATATGAGTAATAAAAAGTTTGATTTTTTAAGTTGGTTTCTTTTGATCATTCTTTCAGTGATCTGGGGGACCTCTTTTATCTTGATAAAAAAGGGACTCGTTTCCTTTTCGCCACCTCAGGTGGCCTCATTAAGAATAGCGATCTCCTTTATTGCTATGACCCCTTTCATATTTAAGTACCTTAAAAAGATACCCAAAAAAGGAATTGGTATCTTCATCATTATGGCGATATTAGGCAATGGGATCCCTCCATTCCTTTATGCCATAGCGCAGACTAAAATAAACAGTTCAATTGCCGGGATATTAAATGCACTTACCCCCCTCTTCACTTTGGTGATCGGGATACTATTATTTTCAACCAGATCTTCCCCTTTGAAGGTCATTGGTGTGTTTATCGGACTTGCGGGTGCGTTGGCGTTGATCCTTTTTCAAAATACCGATGCCGGGGGATTTGTTTTTATGGAGCTGAAGATGTCAGCTTATAATGAGCTCGCATTATTGATAGTGCTGGCAACTATCTTTTATGGCATCAGTGTAAATATTTTGAAAGTATATTTCCAAAATACTGAGCCGATCAGTATTACCACTTTAATTTTTCTATTGATCGGCCCACCGGCAATAGTATACCTTTTCTCCACCGATTTTATTACAGTGATGAAAACAGATGCCCATGCTGTTGAATCCTTGATATACATTATCATTTTAGCAGTCTTAGGGACTTCAATGGCAACTGTTTTGTTCTTTAGATTGGTACAAAGGACGAATGCACTGTTTGGTTCTACAGTTACTTATCTAATACCAATTATTGCAGTTATGTGGGGTATTTTTGATGGGGAGCCATTCGGATTGATAGGTATTGTAGGATTACTTTTAATACTTACAGGAGTATATTTAGCCGGGGAACGCTGATATAATTAAGTTTGAATTCAATGAAAATTCAACACCGTATTCATCGAAAATGCAATTAAATCGTCTATGTATAGTCAGGTCTTAATAAATAGGGTATTCCCTATGATCTTAGCATTAGTGGTATTCACATCTTGTGGGACCAATGATAATCCAAAGGCTATAGAGAAGGATGCTAGCCGGGAGGATATGGTTCCAAATGGCCCATTTGCTATGGTTTTAGGAACAGTGCAGGATGGCGGCTACCCTCAGGCAGGATGTAAGAAGGAATGTTGCAAACCACCTTGGAGCGATCCCGAAAAGAGAAGATGGGTGTCATGCATTGCCATAATTGATCCTGTTTCCAATGAGAGATGGATAATTGATGCAACGCCTGATCTTAGAGAACAAATTCATATGCTGAATGATTTTATCCCCACCAGTGACCTTGGTATCAATGGGATATTTTTGACCCATGCACATATTGGACATTATACCGGACTTATACATTTAGGCAGAGAGGTAATGGGGACTGATAGTATTAAAGTATATGCCATGGATAGATTGAGGAATTATCTTATTGGCAATGGCCCTTGGAGCCAATTAGTAAACCTACAAAATATTTCTTTGAGGTCATTGAAAAGTGATTCAACAGTTCGATTGAATGCTCGTATTACCATTACCCCTTTCAGCGTACCCCATCGTGATGAATATAGCGAAACAGTGGGTTTTAGAGTTGAAGGTCCTGAAAGATCCATCATATTTATTCCGGACATCGATAAATGGGAGAAGTGGGAGCAAGATATCCTGGCTCTTATTCGGAAGGTGGATATTGCATTACTTGACGGTACGTTTTATGATATTGGAGAATTACCCGGCAGGGATATGAGTGATATCCCACATCCATTTATAGTTGAGAGCATGAAGCTATTCAATTCATTGGAGAAGGGGGATAGAGGGAAGATCCACTTTTTACATATGAACCATAGCAATCCTGTTATAAGAGAGGAGAGCGATGAAAGGAAAAAGGTACTGGAGTCCGGATACAAAATTGCCAGCGAGTTGCAGATCTTTAATTTGTGACCTATCGATCTTGAAAAGAGATCATTCTGCAATGAAGAGCCAAATTTCGATTTGGATTTTTGTAGAAGAAGGAAAGGAAAGAGAAGAAAAGGAAGGAAGAGAGTTGGAAATATTTCATCGCATTTTTCCCCTTGGGGGAACGGGACATCCCCCCACAACAAGTTACGATATATTTGGTAGAGTATAAGAAACACTTTTCGCCAAAAAGTTACACTCAACTGCATACCCAGCTATTAGCAATTCATCCCAAATCAACACTACTTGATAGTTATGGAAATTCACTATTTTAGTGATCTGATATATTTGCATTGTGTAAGCACAACTTATTTGGTATGAGCAAAACTATTATCGGTATAATGGGCCCTGGAGATGCTTCCGAGACTGATGTGAATAATGGATTTGAAATGGGTAAAATGATCGCTGAACAGGGATGGGTGCTCCTTACCGGAGGCAGAGAGGAAGGAGTAATGGGTGCAGCAAATAAAGGGGCTATGTCAAAAGGAGGTCTCACCATTGGAGTGCTTCCATCATCCAATACCAAGGGCATGTCTGCAGATGTCGACATCCCCATCATTACAGATATGGGAAGCGGTAGAAATAACATCAATGTCCTATCAAGCAATGTAGTTGTTGCCTGTGGAATAGCTGCCGGAACAGCTTCTGAGATAGCTCTGGCAATAAAAGCAGGCAAAATGGTTATTCTTCTTTGTGATCATGATGAGGGGATCGCCTTTTTTAGGTCCATAGGGAGTAAGCAACTCATTATTGCCCATGATCCAAATGATGCGATGATCCATTTGAAAAATATATTGGAAATTTAATTTGCCATTTACCATTATTTATAATGTTAAAACTTAACTTACATTAGGGTTAATACCAGAACTATTAATAACTAACAGTTGTTTAATAAGTAAATTGTAAGGCATGAAAGCTTCTGACCTATTTGTGAAAGCACTAGAGAATGAAGGAGTAGAATATATTTTTGGAATTCCCGGAGAAGAGAATCTTGACCTCCTCGAATCTCTTCGGACCTCTAAGATCAAACTCATTGTAACCCGACATGAACAAGCAGCCGGATTCATTGCCGCTACTTATGGAAGGTTAACAGGGAAGCCGGGAGTTTGTATTGCAACGCTTGGCCCAGGAGCCACTAATTTGGTAACTTCTGCGGCATATGCTAATCTTGGAGCCATGCCAATGGTTATGATCACAGGGCAAAAACCTATTAAGAAGAGCAAGCAAGGGCGCTTTCAGATTGTAGATATCGTAAACATGATGAAGCCCCTTACTCAATATCAAAGGCAAATAGTAGATGCAAATAATATCCCTTCAGTGATTCGAGAAGCATTTAGGATTGCAATAGAAGAACGCCCCGGAGCAGTTCATATTGAATTACCTGAGGACATTGCCACTGAGGATGTTGAAGAAAGACTATTCGAAGTGTCAGCAACCAGGAGACCTACTGCCGATGAACAGTCAATAGAAAGTGCAGCTGAAATGATAAGGAGTGCAAAAATGCCACTATTGCTTATTGGAGCAGGCGCCAACAGGAGGAGAACCAGCAAGGCCTTGAAGGAATTTATTGATAAGACAGGGATCCCATTTTTCAATACTCAACTTGGGAAGGGAGTGGTGGATGAGAGACATTCACTTTTTTTAGGAACTGCAGCTTTGTCTAGTGATGATTTTATTCATGATGCTATTAATAAGGCAGACCTTATCATTAACATTGGCCATGATGATATTGAAAAGCCTCCTTTTTTTATGGAGAAGGGGGGAAAGAAAGTGATACATATTCACTTCCTACCTGCAAATGTGAATGAGGTTTATTTCCCTCAACTTACTGTTGCCGGGGATATCGCGACCTCTACTGAGCACCTGACTTCCCACCTGGAACCTCAAGCGCATTGGGATTTTACTATCTATGAGAAAATGAAAAGTGATGTTGAACAACACATATCAAAATACCTTGAAGATGATCGATTCCCTTTGCTCCCGCAAAGGATCACCAAGATCGTTAGAGATAACTTGCCTGATGATGGAATTGTTACATTAGACAATGGAGTGTACAAAATATGGTTTGCAAGAAATTATAGGGCCTATCAATCAAACACTCTGTTGCTTGATAATGCTTTGGCAACAATGGGAGCAGGACTGCCTTCAGCAATGGCAGCAACAATAGTATTCCCCGATAGAAAAGTGGTAGCAGTATGCGGAGATGGCGGATTTATGATGAATTCTCAAGAGCTGGAGACTGCGGTAAGACTGAAACTGGATCTTGTGGTGATCATATTGAATGATGGAGCCTACGGAATGATTCAGCTAAAACAAAAGGGAATGGGATTTGACAGATTTGGACTAGAATATAATAATCCGGATTTTGTAAAATATGCAGAGAGCTACGGTGCATTTGGACACCGGATTGAAAGTAGTGATGATTTTGTTGCTAAATTTACGGAATGTATTTCAACCAAAGGTGTTCATGTGATAGATGTTCCTGTCGACTATTCTCTAAATCATGAGATACTGAATGAGTTACTTAAAAAAAAGCATTAAACACTGATTATGAACCAAACACTTACAATCACTTCTCCATTTGATGGTCATCTTATAGGTGAGCTGCCAATTATTAGTAAAGATGAGGTCGTTGCAGCTATTGATAAAGCAAAACAATTGTATGATAACAGATCGAATTGGATGGCTGGCTATGAGAGGGTAGAAATTCTTGAGCGGGTGATTCAAATTATGTCCGGTCAGGTGGAAGAGTTGACAAAGATTGCAGCTGAAGAGGGTGGTAAACCATATATGGATTCAAAGGTAGAAGTGGAAAGGGCGATCAATGGAGTAAAATTGGCGATCGAGCACATTGGCCAAATGGGCGGAGAAGAGATCCCAATGGGACAAACAATATCTTCCGCAAATAGAATGGCATATACTATGCGCGAGCCAATAGGTGTTGCTGCATCTATAAGTGCTTTTAACCATCCATTGAATCTGGCCATTCACCAGATCGTTCCTGCTATTGCAGTGGGTGCCCCGGTGATCATCAAACCTGCATCCACAACTCCTATGTCATGTTTTAAGTTTGTAGATATCCTCAAAGAAGCGGGATTGCCCGAAGGATGGTGTCATGCCATTATTTGTGATAACGAGGGTTCTGAAGCACTTGCAACTCATGATCATATCAATTATCTCTCCTTTATCGGTTCAGGTAAGGTGGGATGGTATTTAAGGTCAAAGCTATCACCAGGAACAAGATGTGCTTTGGAGCATGGCGGTGCTGCTCCTGTGATCGTTGAAGGTGATGCTGACTTTGAAGAAATGCTTCCTTTATTGACAAAAGGGGGCTTTTATCATGGTGGCCAGGTTTGTGTATCTGTCCAAAGAGTCTTTGCCCATGAATCTATTTGTGATAAACTGGCCAATGCAATAGCAGAAATGGCGAAAAAATTGATCGTTGGCGATCCTCTTGACCCTAAGACCGAAGTGGGCCCACTGATCGTGAATAGTGAGGTAGACCGTGTTGAAGAATGGGTAAATGAAGCAAAAGAGGGAGGCGGGAAGATACTTTGTGGTGGAGAGAGATTGTCAGATAGTTGTTATGCTCCTACGGTCATCCTAGATCCTTCCTTGGAAGCTAAGGTATCAACCCTGGAGATATTCGGACCTGTGATCTGTATCTATTCCTACAAAGATAGAAACGAAGCTATCAACCTTGCTAACTCTTTGCCATTAGCTTTTCAGGCATCAGTTTTTACCAAGAACCTGGATATTGCCTTGGATACAATGAAAAAGTTAAATGCTACCGCAGTTATGATCAATGACCATACTGCTTTTCGTGTCGACTGGATGCCATTTGGAGGTAGGGACGCTTCAGGTATCGGGATGGGAGGCATTCCATACACAATGGATGAGATGACCCGTGAGAAGTTGATGGTAATAAAAAGTAAGGCTTTATAAAGAAGAGGAAAAAGGAAAGAAGAGAAGAAGAACCTTGTGTTACTGAATTGTTAAATGGCTAAATGGATATATGGTTATTGGATTTGTTCATTTTTTGATTTGATGATTTATTGATTGAAGACAATCTTCCAAACTCCCAATCTCCCAACCACTATCTCACAGCAATCACTGAGATCTCAACATTGACATCTTTTGGTAATCTGCTGACTTCAACGGTCTCTCTGGCCGGTGCATCTTCTCCAAAATAGGAGCCATACACTTCGTTTACAGAGGAAAAATTGTCCATATTAGATAGGTAAATAGTGGATTTTACCACATGATCGTAATTAAGCCCGGCTTCATTTAAGACAGCTCCAATGTTGTCCATTACCTGCTTGGCCTCTTGCTTAATATCTTCAGTTAGTAAGGCTCCTGTTGCAGGGTCAGCAGCGATCTGCCCGGAAACAAAAAGCAGGTCTCCCACCATCACCCCCTGGTTATAAGGGCCGATGGGTGCAGGAGCTCCACTTGTTTTAATGATCTTCTTTTCCATTATGCTACTTTGAAATGATAATGAGATGATCGATATGGAAATAGCGATAGCTAAAATAGTCAATAACTTACCTTTTTTCATAACTTTAGTTTTTTATAACCCTAATAGTGTTTTTACAAAGATGGCGCATTTGTGGGTGCAAAATCAAAATAAATTTGATAATAGTAGAACAATTTCTTAAACAATTTTGGGTTCTGTGTTTGAGCTTTTGTTCATTTGAATTTTATTATTATTTAGGATTTGTAATTTAGTGCTTGGAATTAATCCTGGTAAATGAAAATTTTATCCAATCAATGCTATTAGTTTATACTCCAAATATCACTAACCGGGTAAGGTACACTTTCAACTTAGTACTAAAAGAGTTGCTGGCCATTTCGTATGAGTTTACTATAGAGAAAGACGAATTTGTGCAATTCAATGGCCCAAAACTCAATTATAGCGAACAGCCCTTTGGTGAAGAGTTCTTTATCTATGCCCATTCTCTCCTATCTCAAAAAGGAGTAAAGAAACAGGAGATCTTAATTATTGATTTTGAAGCTACGAAAGCATTCTTTGCCACAAATTCACACTCATCCCTGCCATTCGATATTTTCGCGGCAAGCTTTTATCTGGTAAGTCGCTATGAGGAATATTTGCCCTTTATTGGAGATAAATATGGAAGATTTCCGGCTGAGGATAGTTTAGCGCATAAGAATAATTTCTTGCACCAACCTGTGGTGGATATATGGGCTCTCAAATTGAAGGAGATCATGAAATCTCGCTTCCCTGAGTTCTCATTTCCTGAAAGAAAATTCACCTTCACACCTACCATTGATGTCGATAGTGCTTATGCCTACTTGAACAAAGGACTAATAAGGATCTTGGGTGGCTATTTTAAATCGATCAAATCAATGGATCTGGAGACATTAGTTGATAGAACAAAGGTGCTCTTTGGGAGAAAGGTTGACCCTTTTGATACTTTTGAATGGCAATTTGAGGTGCAGAAGAAGTATGACTTCAATCCAATTTATTTTTTGCTAGTGGGAGATTACGATGAGTATGATAAAAACGTCTCATTACAGACCAAGGCCTTTCACACTTTGATCAAGTCCATAAGTGACAATGCGGAAGTTGGCATCCATCCTTCATATGCTTCCAACTTCAATATTGAGAAGTTGAAAAAAGAAATAAGCCGCCTATCAGCTGTTCTGAAGATGGAGATCAAAAAGAGCCGCCAGCACTTCCTAAAGATTGAATTGCCGGGGACCTATCATCATCTTATGGAATTGGATATTACGGATGATTATACAATGGGGTATGCCTCACAGATCGGTTTTAGAGCCGGTATCTCATCGCCATTCTACTTTTATAACCTGGATCAGGAACTAATCACTACATTAAAGGTCCATCCCTTTTGTATGATGGATGCCACCCTGCAATATTATTTGAACCTGATGCCCGATGAAGCGATCAGCAGGATCCAACAGCTCATGAAAGGGGTCAAAGATGTAAATGGAACATTTGTTTCATTATGGCATAATAATTCATTTTGTGAGGAGAAAGAATGGAAAGGATGGCGAAGAGTCTATGAAGAAACGATAAAATCTGCTAATAATAGTTGATACATCACATTCCATATGAAAAGATCGATAAGGAGAAATGGGATTACTGTATCCGGAATTCTCTGAATGGATTGATATATGGGTATTCCTGGTACCTCGATATTATTTGTGAGCAATGGGAGGGCTTGATACTTGATGATTATAAAGTAATATGCCCCCTTACCCAAAATAAGAAATTTGGGATCAGATATCTCTACCAACCCTTTTTTGCACAGCAATTGGGCATCTTTTCTGCCGAAGATATTTCTGAAGAAATGGTTACGGCTTTTTTGGATGAGATCCCAAAGAAATTTCAGCACATTGAAATCCATTTAAATGAGTCCAATAAGGTAACGTATGATGATCGTACCCTTATTCCAAGAAGTAATCACTGCCTCCATTTAGATGCTGATCATGAGGTTATTAAAAATACCTATTCTGAAAATACATTAAGAAATATCAATAAGGCCACAAAATATGAGCTTTCAATTGCCAAAACGGTGACAAATGTACAATTGATACAGCTTTTCAAGGAAAATCAGGGCAGGAAGCTAAAAGAATATGCAAATCACTATGAGATCCTTAATGAATTGATCAATGAGACTATCCATCGGAATATGGGGGAGTTAGTTGGGGTTTATAATAAAAGTCGATCCTTGATAGGGGCCGTGTTTCTCCTGACGAGCCATCAAAGGATCACCTATCTTTTTCCAGCTTCAAATGATGAGGCAAGGAGTTCGGGAGCCATGCACTTTTTAATGGATTCTATAATAAAAGAATATGCTTCTACACCCCAGATCCTTGATTTTGAAGGATCGATGATCACTTCCATCGCCAGGTTTTATAAGAGTTTTGGCGCAACAGAGGTGTTGTATCCCCGATTGTATAGAAATAAGTTGCCATGGTATGCGAATACGGTATTTGCTGTGTATAAGAAAATGAGGGGACTATGATCTTCCCTTTTCTAAAACCTTACTTCCAATATTGATCTTGAACCGGTAAGGCAACAGTCCATCTCTTCCTGCACTTTCCACTCCAACTCTTATTCCTGAGGTTATATCTTTTTCCTGAATTACCAACCCCTTGTCCTCAATCCATATACTATTTCCTATTAGATCCGTGCCGTTGTGATCGCAAGAGATGCCCAATGCCTGACTTACTGTGCCGGGCCCTCCTGTCAGTGCTTTTTCAGTAGATTTGTTGCGCCTTTTGAGCATTGTATCAATGCCTTCAACAGGTAGGATCGAACGTATTAATATGGCTTCCGGAGTATCTTTGCTATTGGTGATAACATTGAATAATGAGTGTATGCCATAGCACAAATAGACATACCCAACACCTCCCCGATGGTACATAATTTCAGTCCGTTGTGTTCTGCGGCCTTTGTAGGCATGACAAGCACTATCCTTTACCCCATCATATGCCTCAGTTTCTATAATTATGCCACCGGTAAGCTTGTTGTTGATATTGGTAAATAGATATTTTCCAAGCAACTCTTTGCTAATTTGAACCACATCTTCTCTCAAATAAAATGACCGCTGAAGCTTTGGCATAAATGGCTGATCTATTAGGGGAACAAACTTAAATAAGTCAAGGATGGATACAAAAAGAAATTTTTATTAAATGACCTTTTATTACTGTTCCTTACCGTATTAATTGATATTTTCATTGAATATTTTGTCCCAATGAGATTTTTTAGAGAAATAATATTAGCTATTAGGTCGTTTGCCGTTGCACACCATTTTATCAAAAAGCATAAGTTATGGTTATATGTCATCTTACCTGGGGTGATCAATTTGCTTTTATTGGGGGGCATAATTTATGTGGCTTTCCAATTCAGCACTGTTTTTTCAGACTGGATCTTTAGTACATTTGGATTGGAAGGAATCTCTGATGGTGCAGTTGGAATACTGAAAAGCATATTGAATTTTGCATTGCTTTTCATGGTTAGGGTAATTATAATATTGGCCTATCTAACTGTATATAAGTACATTGTATTGATCATTATGGCGCCATTTTTGGCTTATTTGTCCGAAAGAACGGAAGAGTTGCTTACCGGTAAAAAATACCCTTTTACTATTATTCAATTTTGTAAAGATGTATTGAGGGGGATACTTCTGGCAATGATCAACCTTATCAAAGAAATTCTGATCACAATTCTCTTATTTTTATTGGTGTATGTTCCTATCGTAAACCTGGTCTGCCCATTTCTTGTATTTATTGTTCAGAGTTACTATTATGGGTTTTCAATGATGGATTACTACAATGAAAGACGTAAATTGACCATTCGTGAGAGTGGACGATTCATATACAAACACAAGGGGATCGCTATTGCCAATGGAGGGGGATTCTATTTACTATTAATGATCCCTATTATTGGGTTATTGATAGCCCCTACTTATACAATTGTTGCTGCTAATATTGCTGTTTTAAAACTTGAAGAAAAGAGAAAATCATGACATCTGCAGGTGAAATTAAAAGAGGGGTAATTTATATGATCCCTACCACATTAGGCGAGGATTTGCTTCACACAGTACCTAATTATGTAAAGGAGATCGTCTTTCAGCTTAATGAATTTGTGGTGGAAAATGAACGAACTTCTAGAAGATATCTAATAGCAATGGGATACACTAAGCCAATTGACGATATCACTTTTCATATTTTGGATAATAGAACACTCCCTGCCGATCATGAAGTGATTCTTTGGAATGTGTTGAAAGGGAAAGACCTGGGTGTTTTATCAGAGGCGGGGTGCCCGGCAATTGCTGATCCTGGAAGTGAAATTGTCGATCGTGCACATGAAAAAGGGATACAAGTGATACCATTAGTTGGTCCTTCCTCAATATTATTGGCATTGATGGCTTCGGGTATGAATGGGCAAAATTTTGTTTTCAGGGGGTATTTACCAAAAAAGCAACATGACAGAATTGAATCTATCAAGAAATTGGAAAGAAATGCTTCCAGTTTCAAGCAAACCCAAATATTCATGGAAACCCCATACCGAAACCAGCATATGTTCGATGACATCCTAAAAACCTGCAAACCTGGCACGAAGCTATGTATCGCTTGTGACATAACGCTTCCGGGTGAGATCATTACTACTAAAACCATCAAGGAATGGCAAGCAATTACTCCGGATATTCAAAAAAGGCAGGTAATTTGGCTCTTAAGCAGTAATCGATGAAGTGATTGTCCATATTTCGGGCAACATAATCCCTATTCTAAGCGTATAAACTTTTTCAGCCTATTTGGTAAATTCTTGACTTTTTTACCTATATTATGAGTTGTCGCTATTATAATTTTAAAGAAATATGAATTATGGGAAGAATATCTAATTTATTTAACGGTTTCTTTATTGGAACGCTTTTACTCCTTTTATGTGGATCAGCAGCCAATTCTCAAGTAATTTTCTCTGAAGATTTTGAGTCAGGGACCTTAACAAATTTTTCTAATGCCAATATCATTGGGCCGATAAATTGGGTGAATACTAATAATAGAGGTGCAGATGGTGGGCATTCTCCGTCTCGCGCAGCTTATTTTGGTGATACAACCATATTTAGTTACAATTTGAACACCCATGTAAGAGGTAGTTTGATCTCAACATCCATAAATCTTACATCATACAGTGTTGTATGGTTGAGTTTTACTTATTACCTGCAAACAGAAACTTATCATTTAGCCGACATTGCTTCTATACAAATATCTACAGATGGCATCAACTACGATACACTTGGCAATAATGATCTCTCCTTTAACAATATTAGTGATGATATAGGAAGATGGGATACCCTTCAGCTTAGTATTTCTGCTTATGCTGGAAATGCAACTGTCTATATTCGATTTGATTTTAACTCAATAGATTCCCTATGGAATATGTTTGAGGGATTCTATGTGGATGATGTCAAAGTTTGGGCTCCTGTCTCGGCAGATGCCTCCTTAGACAGCGTATATGGATCTGAATATTCTATGATTCCATTGTTGCAGGCCATGCCCATTACTTTTAGTGGGAAAGTGTCTAATGTGGGGTCATTGACACTTACAAATGTTGACCTGGCAGTAGATGTTATTTCAAATACAAGCTCTGTTTTTAATAATAATGTTGTGCTTTCAAGCTTGCCGATCAATTCAGATTCAATATTAGTGATCCCTACCCAATATACGCCTACAGCCAAAGGATCATACAATGCTAACTTTTCTGTTTCCGTTACTGAAAATGACTCTATTTCTAGCAATGATACACTGCGTTTAAATGGTGATTTCATTGTAACAGATACTATTTATGCGCGGGATAATGGAGATAGCGCCGGTGCAGGAGTGGGTTTTGGAGCTGGTACAGGAAGTCTTGGCCAGGTATTTAAAATATCTGTACCTGATACATTGACGTCAATCTCAATATTCTTAGATGCCGTTAACGCTGGAGATGCTTACAGCTTTAGCATCTATCAATGGATAAGTGACACTACAGGTGCGAAGATCTTCACAAGCACACCAGATACTTTTACAGGCACAGAGGATGATAAATGGACCACCTATCGGATCGATCCACCTCAATCACTTGTAGTGGGAGAGTACCTGGTACTATTGGACCAGTTGGATACCACCGGAAGTATTTTTCTGGGCTATGATACTGATGTAGATGGAATTATTATTGGTACACCAAAATGGACTTCTTATACCGGTTTTGGTAATCCAATGCTGAGACTAAATTTAGGTGTGATCAAAGTTCCAGATACGATGGTCGCCATAAATTCTATACCTGTTGATCCTGTTATTGGGATTTACCCAAATCCTACCTACGGTCAATTTGAGATTGAATTGGCTTATTACGATGATGTTTCAATATGTATTTATGATCTGTTGGGAGTCATGATCACTGAAAGGAAGTTGGAGAATGTGAATAGTGATCGACTTACTTTTGACCTTTCAAACCGGCAGGAAGGGGTCTATTTTGTCGCAATAATGACCCCCAAAAAGAAGTTCGTCAAAAAGATCATACTTCTCCATTAAGAGGATATCCTGCATTTCATAAAGGGGAAATTACTTTTGAGCACGGTTTTTGATACATTTCTATTGTATTGTTAACGGATATTTTGGAAATCTGCGGATTTAGTCTGCGAGAAAGATTTTCTTTTCCTATTTATCCGTATTTTGCAAAGCAGTTTTTAATAATTTTGAATGGGCAATTTTGTTCATTTGCATAACCTTGCTTATCATATCATTGATTAAAAAATTCAAAGCGCTACTTTTAATTCTCCTGGCGATATGCTCAGGTACCCAAATCATTTCTGCGCAAATGAGAAATGTGTATTCCCCAAAAGTATCACGGATATTGTTCTTATTGGATGCTTCAGGTAGCATGAATGAGGAGTGGGATGGCCAAAAGAAGTTTGAAGCCTCAAAAAAACTGCTGGTGCATCTGATCGATAGTTTAGAGAATTCAGGAAGTAATATAGAGATTGGAATGAGAGTTTTTGGACATCAATTTCCAAAGGCGATGCATAACTGTCAGGATTCTAAATTTGAGATCTCTTTTCAAAAAAGGAATGCACAGCAAATCAATTCTTTTCTTGAAACCGTTATCCCTAAGGGATATACTCCGATCGCCTATTCTTTATTTCAGGCCATAAATGATTTCCCTGAGGATCTCAATGCTAAAAATGCGATCATATTGATCACCGATGGGATAGAGAATTGTGATGGAGATCCATGTGCGATAGCCACCTTGCTTCAGAAAAAGAGGATCTTTCTAAAGCCATTTATTATTGGCCTGGGAATTCAAGAAGGGGAAAAAGAAGCTTTTGATTGTGTGGGCACCTATTATGATGCTGCAGATAATGAGGGATTTAAGAATGCCTTGAATGTGGTGATCTCACAAACGCTAAACACGACTACTGTACAAGTTAATTTGATGGATCTATATGATAATCCTACCGAGAGTAATATTGAAATGACCTTTTATGATTCCTATTCTGGAGATATCCTATATAATTTTGTGCATACTTTCAATGCTATTGGGAATCCCGATACATTATTTTTGAATCCCGCAGGGAAGTATGACCTGACAGTCCATTCACTATACCCTGTGACTAAAAAGAATATTGAGCTTACCCCTGGAAAGCATAATATTATTGATATAGATGTCCCATTGGGAACTTTGAAATTGTCACTTGGGAAATCATCAGGGCCTTCAAATGTTCAATGCATTGTTCGTGAAGCGAATTCACCACACATCTTGTATGTTCAGGATATGAACCTTGAACAGAAGTACCTGGTAGGAGATTATGATCTGGAGATCCTTACACTTCCCGAGATCACCTATCGGAGGGTAACCATAGAGCAGAGCAAAATAAGGGATATAAAGATACCGGTACCTGGCTCTCTATCAATAAGTGCTGTCACACCGGGGATCATGAGTATCTATATAATCGAGAATGACAGATTGAAATTGATCTACGAAATGGAGGAACTCTTTGAACGTAAGATCATTAGGCTCCAGCCCGGTAAATATGAGATCGTTTTCAGAAGAAATAAGGATAAAGGATCTTTCTTCACAGAAATGAAAAGCGTTGAAATACTGTCAGGCCGATTTACAAATTTGAGATTCTGAATATTTAAAAATGTTATTCATTAGTAATTTGTTTGCGATCATATACAGTAATCTAAAGAGATCCACTTTGGTGGTCTTGCTGTTATTGTCATACAATTCGTACAGTCAGACCCAAGAAGCTCAACCCAAAGTGACAAGGATACTATTTGTATTGGATGCATCAGCCAGTATGCAAAATACATGGGGAGAGCGAAAAAAGATCACAAGTGCAAAGCATATATTGATGGAGATCATTGACAGCCTCAAGGAGCTCGAGGATGTTTATTTTGCCTTGAGAGTGTACGGGCATCAGTCTCCAGCGTCAATGAAGGATTGTAAGGATACTAAGCGGGAAGTAGGATTTGGCTCCGGTGGGATCACTGCTGCAACCATCAGGGATAAACTCAATAATTTGAAGCCCAAAGGTACTACCCCAATTGCTTATTCCCTACAGATGGCAGCCGGTGATTTTCCAACCAATGTAAATAGCAGAAATATTATCATATTGATCACCGATGGCATAGAGGCTTGTGATGAGGACCCATGTGCAGCTTCATTAGCTTTGCAGAGAAAGTCAATATTCCTCAAGCCCTTTATCATTGGACTTGGTGTGGGGGATAAAGGCAATAAGGAGTTTGACTGTATCGGCTCATTTTTTAATGCTGAAAATGAAGCTGCCTTCCGTAGTATTTTTAGGAATATCATCTCCAAAATATTAAATCAAACAACAGCACAGGTTCTCCTTTTAGATGAAGAAGGTAATCCCACTGAAACAGATATCAATATGACCTTTTATGATAACTTCTCAGGGTTATTTAGATATGACTTTTACCATACTTTTGATGACCGTGGATTGTCAGACACACTATATTTAGATCCGGTAAATCAATATGATATTTTGGTCCACACTCTCCCACCTGTTGAGAAGAAAGGGGTAGACTTGATACCCACAACCCATAATATCATAAATATTGACGTTCCACAGGGCTATTTGAAACTTACTGTGCAAGGGATAACTGCCTTCAAGAACATACATAATAAGATCAAATGTTTAGTCCGATTGTCAGGAGATTACAAAACATTGAATGTTCAGGATTTCGGCGTAACTGAAAAGTACATTACTGGGAAGTATGATATTGAAATATTATCTTTGCCCCGGATAATAAAACGGGATGTTGAAATTTCTCAGAGCAGCACAACTACCATTCAGATTGAGGTGCCCGGACTATTACATTTAAGCAAGACCGGTATTGGGTATGGAGCTATTTTTGTTGTTGAGGGGAATAAAATGAAGAAGATATACGAGCTAAATAGTAAAACCGGCAATGAGATAATTGCCTTACAGCCGGGTCATTATAGAGCAGTATTTAGACCAAAGAATTCAAAGCGAATGAAATATTCTGTGGATAAAACCTTTACTATTAAATCCGGTGATTCGGTTACAATTAAATTATAAAATATGCTTGATCAATATATTGGAGAAGAGAAGAAAGCCACCCGAGCAGGATTCGGTGCCGGATTATTAGAAGTGGGCAGGAAGAATCCAAATGTCGTCGCACTATCTGCCGACCTTTCAGGGTCAGTTAAAATGACTGATTTTATAAAGGAATTTCCTGACAGGTTCTTGCAGTGTGGAGTAGCTGAAGCAAACATGATGGGTGTAGCCGCCGGCCTTACCATCGGTGGAAAGATACCTTATACCGGCACATTTGCTAATTTCTCTACCGGGAGAGTATATGACCAGATTCGCCAATCAATAGCTTATTCTAACAAGAATGTAAAGATCTGCGGATCTCATAGTGGCTTAACTTTAGGAGAAGATGGGGCAACGCACCAGGTATTGGAAGACATTGGAATGATGAAGATGCTTCCGAATATGACTGTGATCTGCCCATGCGATTATAACCAGACAAAAGCTGCCACAATTGCTATTGCTGATCACTTTGGTCCCGTCTATCTTCGTTTTGGCAGGCCATCCATGCCTGTGTTTACCAAAGAGAACGAAACCTTTGAGATAGGAAAAGGTCAGGTACTAGCTGAAGGTACAGATATAAGCATATTTGCAACAGGGCATTTGGTGTGGAAAGCTATAGAGGCAGCCAAAATATTAGCGGAAAAGGGATATCAAGGAGATATCATTAATATTCATACCATTAAACCTTTGGATGAAAAAGCGGTCTTATCCTCAGTAGCAAAGACACGATGTGCAGTAAGCGCCGAAGAGCATCAGATCAATGGTGGCTTAGGTGAGAGTATTGCCAGAGTTTTGACAATAAATGATCCTGTACCCATGGAAATGGTGGCAGTGAAGGATGTTTTTGGCGAAAGCGGAACCCCTGAAGAATTACTAACTAAATATGGCCTTGAGGCCACTGATATAGTTGATGCTGCACTTAAAGCCATTGAAAGAAAGTAAACTCCACTGTTTTCGTAATAGTACTATTCATTTAGATCCGTTTTTCCTTTTCACCTCTGAAGTTATTTATGCAAATAGATGATTCATCCATATTAGATCAATTTGAAAAGAAGGAATCCAGGAATTATGCTTTTGACCTGTTGGTCAAAAAATACCAGAAGAAATTGTATTGGCAGATCAGGAGAATGGTCATTGATCACGAAGATGCCAATGACGTTTTACAGGAGGTGTTCATCAAAATATTTAATGGCCTGAGCTCTTTTAGAAAGGACGCAAAATTGTACACCTGGCTGTACCGAATTGCCTATAACGAGACATTGACATTTTTAGCCGCCAAGAGAAAACGACTTTACCTGCCCATCGTGGATGTAGAAAAGGAATTGTCTAATAAGTTGGTGACAGGAAAAAATATTGAAGGAGAGAAGATCGTAATAAAGCTCCAAAAGGCGATCCTCACCTTACCTGAAAAACAACGTTTAGTATTTAATATGCGCTATTATGATGAAATGAGCTATAAGAAAATGTCTGAAATAACAGGTACATCCGTAGGTGGTTTGAAGGCATCCTATCACCTGGCAGTTAAGAAGATAGAGCATTATTTAATAGAGGATTAAACCATATTGAAGTATTATCGTCCAATACTAAAATACCACCCAAATGGGAAGAAAGAAAATACATGAGGAGATAAAGGATATAGCCCCGAACCTAGCTAAGATCGATGCTGAAATACCCTTCAGTATACCCGAGAATTATTTCAATGAATTACCGGGAATCGTGAAAATGAAGGTCGCTGAGAGCAAGAGGGGAGATAATGTGTTTGTACGAATAGGCAGATACTTGTTGCAGCCAAAATATGCGATCGGTGTTGTAGCAATTGTATTTTTTGCTTTCCTTTTCATCTTCTTAAATTCAAGAGAAGTGACCAGGGATATTTCAGCTGATCTTTCCATTGAAGCAGTGGATGATTATATCGTTGAAAATATTGGATATGTTGATGAGGAAACCTTTCTGGATCTTGCTGAGGTAGATATCAATGGATTGCTGATCCAATTGGATTTTGAAGAATATTTGGATGATGAATATGTTGCAGACTATTTACTAAATACATTTGATGAACTAACATTAAAGGAGGAATTATTATGAGACCATTTGCTAAAACATTGATCACTGCCTTAATAGTAATTATTATTAGCAGTACTGTTCACGCTCAAGGTGATCCTAAAGCACAGAACAGAAGAGAAAATCTGGAATCTGTAAAAATTGCTTTCATTACCAAGAAGCTTTCATTGTCTCCAGAAGAAGCACAGAAATTCTGGCCTGTGTACAATCAAAATCAAAAAGAGTTGGAGACCCTTCGTAGCAACCATAGGGAGCAAATTCGAAAATCCGGGGACAACATTGATGAGATGTCTGATGGAGATGTTGAGAAATACATAGCTAAGGAGATGATCTTTCGGCAACAGGAACTTGACTTGATCAAGAAACACCTGGAATCTTATAAGAAGGTTCTGCCTATAAAAAAGGTAGCCCGCTTATATAGGGCGGAGAAGGAATTCATTAGGGGTATGATCGCAAGAAGATCAGGAGCAAAGCGCGAAAAAGCGCCCGCAGAAAAAAGAAGTAAAGGGCCGAGAAGGTTTTGAAATAGCGCCCTTGTTTTGCAAAATGCAGTTCGATAATCCAAATATATCTACGGTTTAGAAGGGATTCCAATGCGTATGTAAAAATTAAAGATTATTTGGGCGTGCCCCTGTAGTGTAATACTACAGGGGCGGGCTTTCCGCTATATCTTTTGCCCTGAAAAACTTAAAGCTTATTCAGGGCGTAAAACCGCTGCAGATTTATCTATAGCCTGCCCAGAACCGCCGAAGGCTGGTTCTGGGCAAAAGGATACCGCTTCAATCCCTAACG
>CAZNGA010000055.1:0-22038 GCA_964572485.1 uncultured Chitinophagales bacterium | reverse complement strand
TGGAAATGGTACTTTGGCGATGGCGATTCTTCTACTGTACAGAACCCAATTCATAAATATTCATTGCCCGGGACTTATGTTGTCACCTTGATGGTTGACAATGGCTTTTGTCCTGACACCAAGGTCGAGGTGATCCGCATCTTTGACCGCCCCACTTCTGCATTTATAAGTGCAACGGCCTGTGACGGCGATTCTGCCATCTTCACCGACCTCTCTGACAGTACAGATAATGGCCCTGTGGTAAGCTGGAACTGGAGTTTTGGTGATGGATACACTGATACCATCCGCCATCCTGCTCACCTATATGGTAGCTCAGGAACCTATCCTGTCACTTTGATCGTTGCTGACACCATTTGTACCGATACCCTTATTCAAAATATTATTGTGTGGCCACTGCCGGTTGCTGCATTTAACTATAACTCTGCTTGTGCAGAAATTGGAACCATATTCTCTGATAATAGCGTAGGTAACATTGTGCAATGGGACTGGGAATTTGGTGATGGCGCTACAGATACAGCGCAAAACCCTGTGCACATCTATGGGGCAAGGGGTGATTACATTGTATCGCTGATCGTATATACTGATTATTGTGTTGACTCAATAATTGATACGGTTCATATTTGGAATGTCCCCAATGCTGCTTTCAGCACTAACGCACCGGTATGTCTTGATGATACAGTGGTCTTTACAGACCTTTCTACTGATACGGCTAATGGTATTACCAATTGGGATTGGAGCTTTGGCGATGGCAATACATCCACAAGCCAAAGTCCTCTCCACCGGTACCTGACCGATGGCAATTATTTGATCACTTTAGTCACCACCAATGCCTATGGGTGCTCTGATACCATAACAGACTCTGCCCTTGTGCGGCCTATTGTTGTGGCTGAATACAACTTCAACACGGATTCTATCTGTGCCGGCAAGGCTTTGATGTTCAGTGATATGACCACCGGCCCGGCTGCTATGTGGGCCTGGGACTTCGACAATGGAGCCACCGATACGGTTCAAAACCCTGCATATATCTACCAGACAGAAGGCACTTACAGGGTGCTGCTAAATGTGTCTACAGGCTTTTGCTTTGATACGATCTCCAAAGTATTTGTGGTATTGCCGGGTGTTATTGCCAACTTTGGCAATGACCAATCTTGTGCTGCCAGCCTGACCCCATTTATTGACTCTTCCATCGGGATCCCTATTAGCTGGTCCTGGAATTTTGGTGACGGCGGAACAAGTACAATACAGAGTCCATCCCACAATTACACATTCCCTGGGATATACCCGGTTACATTGATAGTAGATAACGGCATATGTACCGATACGATCATCAAGCCAATAGAAGTGTTCAACCAACCCCTGGGAGCTTTTTATGCAGCAGAGGTGTGTGAGGGAGATACGATGCACTTTGTAAGCAATTCCTTCCCGGCAAACGGCACCATAACAAGCTGGTCGTGGGAATTTGGCGATGGTGGCACCAGTACCTTGCAAAACCCCTCTCACTACTATGATTCGGCAGGGTTGTATTTAGTAAAGCTGGTGGTTTCTGATAGCTTGTGTTATGACACACTTTTCAAAGGTGTGATCGTAAGGCCTATGATCGTTGCCGGATTCAACTATACTACAGTGTGTGCCGGTACGCCAACAATATTTACCGACCTGTCGGTAGAAGGCCCCCTACAATGGATATGGGAATTTGGTGATACCACCACAGATACAACTCAAAACCCACGTCACGTTTTTGAAACAGGAGGCACCTACTTAGTAAAACTCTCGGTCTTTAACGGCTACTGTTGGGATTCTGACAGCCTGTTCATAATATCTCTTCCCAGTCCAACAACTTCTTTTAGTACTAATTCGCCTGTGTGCTTAGGTGATGCCACGATATTTACAGATTCCTCAACCACGATTCCCGGCTATCCGATAATTGGCCGCAGGTGGGATCTTGGCGATGGAGACTCCTCTGTTCTTCAGGATCCGGTTCATACCTATGGTGATTCGGGAGTCTATTCTGTGACCCTGATCACAGAGAACATCATTGGGTGTGTGGATACGCTCATTCAACAAGTGCAAACCTATCCACCTATAGATGCCATCTTCAATTACTTACCCGATATTGCCTGCCATGGCAGTGAGATCAACTTTATGGATTCCTCTATAGGATATCCTGAAACATGGCAATGGGATTTTGGTAATGGAGCTACCTCCAATACGAAAAACCAAATATTCATCTATTTTTCACCCGGCACTTACCTGGTATCATTAACGGTGAGCAATACGGTGTGTGGAAGTGATTCTACCTATGAACTGGTAGATGTGTTGCCTACACCTACGGTAACCCTTGGTGAGGACACCATAACCTGTTTAGAGACTGCAATACTTCTTGATCCACAGGTGGATGCTGACACCTACTTATGGTCTACAGGGGCTACAACGTCTTCCATTGCACTAACGGCACCCCCACAAGAAAGAGAAGTAGTGGTATGGGTTGAGGTGACCAAGGATGGATGCTCAAACACCGACACCATGATCGTAGGCAATGAATGTGATGATATCATATACATCCCAAATGCATTTACACCCAATGGAGACATGAAGAACGACATCTTCTATGTGTATGGTAAGAATGTACGGTCGATCACCTTTTATATCCATGACCGTTGGGATGAGAAGGTATTTGAGTCTAGCAGCACTGAAGATGGATGGGATGGACAATTCAATGGCAAAAAAATGAATACCGGAATATTTATCGTCACAGGGAAGGTCACCTTCTATGATAATGTGTCCAGAAAGTTCATCCAGAAGATAAAACTCATTAGATAAGCTATCAGTATTGTGAAAAAAATTATACCAATAGCGTTACTTTTATTTCTAAGCAGTTCATTGCTGGGACAAGATTATCATTTGTCACAATACTTTGCAGCTCCTTTAGATCTAAACGCGGCATTAACAGGAGTCTTCAATGGAGATATTCGACTTGTTGCCAACTATAGGGATCAATGGGGTAGTTTTGCTTCGTTTAAGACCTATTCCGCTTCCATCGATGCTTCCTTATTTAAGAAGAAATTAAAGGGTAGTTTTTGGGGTGGAGGGATGATGTTCTATAGTGATAATTTTGAGAATGCAGAATTTACCACGACTCAGGTATCTTTTTCGGGTTCCTACAACCAAATGTTATCGAAAAAGCCCAAACATTATTTATCTTTTGGAGTTCAAGCAAGTTATGTAGATCGCTTAATGAATATGAACAATCTCAATTTTGGGACATTATGGGAAGAGAATAACAATTATGATCCCTTAATTCAAGGAAATGCAGGACAGGTAAGCTTCATGGATATATCCAGCGGGCTACTTTGGTACACAATCCTGAATAAGCGAACAGATCTTTATGCGGGTATTGCCGGTTTTCATCTCACATCCCCTAATTTGAGTTTCACAAATACTGAGGAAGACCGTCTTTTCATGAAATTTGCTATTCATGGTGGCGCTGAATTTTCTACTAGCGAAAAAGTGAGCTTACTGCCAACAACCGTATTTTTTATTCAAGGGCCTAGTATTGAATCAAATATTGGCACATATTTGAAGTACTATCTGGATAAAAAACACACCTCTGCCGTATATGGAGGCGCTTGGTTTCGCTTTGCGGGCAGTTCAACTAGTGCAGTCGGAGGCGATGCTGTGATCCTAGGAACAAGACTAGATATAAAGGGCTTTAGCTTTGGTTTTTCTTATGATATCAATGTATCAAAGTTAAATGCTTTTTCAGAATTAAAAGGGGGCCCGGAAATTTCAATAATTTATATCGCTAATTTCAAGAAAAGAAAACAAGGAACCAGGTATTGTCCCGGATTTTGATCATGATAATCCACCATTGACATCTCAACTTGTCTTCAATTGTTTTTTGAATTCCCTTACTCCTCCTTCTAGTTGTTCAACAACGTATCCACTCTTTCTCATGTACTCCTTTAAGATCATACTTTGACTCCCTTCATTACAAATAAGGAAGTATTTTTCATCTTTACTCCAATGGGTATATTCGGCCCATGCTAATTCAAAGGGTACATTTTTTGAATTGTCAATAGAAAAATCATTTAGCTCCTCTTTCAATCTGAGGTCAATTATTGTATAGCCATCTGGTATCTCCAGCTCAAACTTTCTTTCAGATAATTTTAGATCCCACAGCTTAAGAACCTCCATATTCTCTAACACTTCATCAACGATATTTAAGTCAAGTGTGGATACCTGCTCCATTAATTTTTCATAGGTAGCAGCAGTGACCACGTTATTAGAAGCAATTGCACAATACTCCTTTCCTTTATAAGCCAGGTCAAATATTCCAAGTTCTTTAGCGATCTTAATTATTTCTATTTTAGGCATAGCTGAAACCGGCCGTATGATCAAGAGATCTGTTACTTTATCCAATGCGGCCAGGTTTTGCAAAGTTTGAGTTGATACTTGCCCCAGTGCTTCTCCAGTTATAATTGCCTCACAAAACAATCTGCCTGCTAGCTTTTCCGCGGTTATATAAAAGAAGTACTTCAAGATCAGATTATGAAATCTTCTATTTGCTTTTAATATCTCTGCAATTACTTCCTTAAAATCAACAATATATAGCTTGCTCTTGGAGCTTATCCCCCATTTATTCTGCAATGTTTGAGCAATTTGGATGGTCCTTTCTCTCTGTTCTTTGCTGCCAAGATCAAAGAAAACATAGTGCTGATATAATCCCATTCGATACCCATGCCAGGCGGCTACCGGGGAATCGATCCCTCCTGACAGCATATTTAGGGCTTTTCCTTGAGCACTTACCGGCATTCCTCCTGTACCCTGAATGATCTCATCGGATAAATGAGCTTCATCTCCTCTTACTTCAATGTAGCAGGTGACATCAGGTTGGGACAAATTCACTTTACCAAAATTCACCAAATGGCCCCCCAGTTCCCTTTCCAGTTCCATCCTTGAAAAATCGTTATTTGCCTTATCGATGTGTTTACATCTCACCGCAAATGTCTTCCCTTTAACACTACTTTTAAATTTTTTGGCTGCTTGCTTCAGGAGGGTCTCAAAATCCTTGAACTTGATTATCTCAACCTTGGAGAAGTTTTGGATTCCGGGCATCCTTTGGAGAATATCATCGTAGTCTCCCGAGCAAGACAATATTAAGTTATCCCAAGTCACTCTAAGACTTGCATCGCCCACAGATAGCTCATCACTTTTTGAAGCGACACCACTTCTAATATTCTTTGCTAATTTTTTAACAAAATTCTGCCGCGTGCCTTTTCTTTTAGTGCCTATCTCTCCAGAAAACTTAATCAGGTAATGGTTCATTAAAAAAAGTACTTTTAGTTATTCTCAATTGTGAAAGCTACTTTTCAACTAGCACAAATTCATAGAAAATAAATACCAAAGTTACGGTTGGTATAGCTTTGAATGTACTAATTTATGACTTTATAATAACAAATAATTATTTGCTTTGACCTAAAAAAACCATAAATTCAATATCTTTTTAATTTCATAATATAAATATCCAGGTGCCTCGGCTCAGCAAAATAATTATTAGCTACCTATGTCTGTTGATATTGACCATAACAACCGGCAATGGTTCACATTTTATGGGTGGTCAAATTACCTACAAATGTGTTGGAGGCAATGAATACGTCCTTACCCTTAAGCTATACAGGGATTGTAATGGCTGTGATCCACAAGTAGTAAGTTGTCAGGGATTTACAGATTCTCTTACCGGACAAGTGCACACCTATTTAAGAGTGTCTCCTATGCTTCCGGGAGGGGTTAGAAAAATAAGTATGCCCTTACAAAGTATCACGGATGTGACTCCTAAATGCAAATCCTCAATTGAATCAAAATGCGAAAATCCTGCCTCCAGTTATCCTTGGGGAATTCAGGAATATGTTTTCCAGCAAACAGTTACCCTGCTCCCTTCCGGAGGGCCTTACACTTTCACACATAGGGCAGAAGCAAGAAATGCAGCAATTTCAACAATTCTTGATCCAGCATATGCCTATTGGTATATTCATGCTCTGTTAGACCCAAGTGCGAATTGTAATTCCTCTCCTGAATTTCTGAACCTTCCCACTGCTCATATTTGCAAAGACGAAGCATATGCATATAATCACAATGCCTATGATGCGGATGGGGATTCGCTTGTATATTCATTAGTACCATGTATGCAATCCAAGTTCATCACTGTTGTTTATGATCCGCCATATAATGCTGCGTACCCATTATCATCTTCATCAGCATTTTCAATAAATAGTGCTACCGGTGAGATCACTTTTACGCCCAATTTGATACAAATAGGGATCTTATCCATTATGGTGGAAGAATACAGGAGCGGGGTAAAAATTGGAGAAGTTATACGCGATCTACAACTAACAGTAACGGATTGTGATAATAATGTGCCCAATGTCAGGCCATTAGCAAATTCAGGAGCAAAAGATACCACCATTTATGCCGGAGGTTCTATCTGCATTCCCTTTAAGGCAACAGATCAGGATTTTACAGATCCTGAAAAGAATGTCATATCTCTCAGCGTTACCAGTGGAATAATACCTCCCGCCACATGGAATAATCCTTCCCCACAAAGCATATCAAATACTGGCGAATTCTGCTGGAAACCCAGCTGTGAATATATTCGGGCCCAACCCTACATAATAACTGTTCTCGCGGAAGATAATGCATGCCCATTGCCGGGACAAAGTGTCTCTACTTTTGAGATATTTGTAAAGAATCCAACCCCCCTACCTCCTATATTGAATTGCGTAAGCATTGTAAATGACAATGATGATATCAGGCTACAATGGAATGCAGCAGACGATACTGGTGTAGTTAGTAAGTATTTTATCTACCGATCAACAAATGCGACCTCTTCATACAAATTGATCGATTCAGTTGCTAAGACATTTCTATCATATACAGATAGTGATATCAATCTGAAACCCACCGACAGCACCTATTATTACTACTTGACAAGCGGGGCATTGTGTGATAATCTGGAGAGTATTTCTACCGACACAGTATCAAGTATTTTGTTGAATTCCTCTTTCCTGTCTCCTATTTTGACCTTAGATTGGAATTCTCAATATACCCCTTACGTGCCAACATATAGGATCAAACGATACAATGGCTCTTTTTACTATCTCCATGATACTACAACTGCAAGCATTTATCCAGACTCTATCACTTCCTGCACCCCAAAATATCTCGATCACAAAATTGAAGTAATTCATCCTTTTGGAAATTGCACTTCAACCTCTAATACTGTCAATGACACAGTTCCAGGAAGAGATTTTCCATCCCCTCCTACCATCTGTAAAGCTGAAGTTAACATAGATAATTCTGTAACACTTTACTATTATTCAGATACCCCTCTTATTAGTGTATATTACATCTATCGGCACAACATAAGTTCAGGCAAATTTGACCTTATCGATAGTATTATAAGCAATACCACTTTATCATATGTGGATCAAAATGTGGATGGCTCCAAAATGAGTTTAATGTATAAGGTCACCGTCAAAGATACTTGTGACCTTTACAGCCTTCAAAGTAATTTTCATAGAACCATCAATTGTGAAGGGTATCCAACACAAATGTCAGGAGTGATAAATTGGACCACCTATAAAGGTTGGATCACCCCTCCTGATAGGTACCTGATATCCAGAGGCACCTCCTTTCCATTAGCGCAAATAGCACAAAGTACAGATACCTTTTTCGCAGATACCGGACTTTCCTGTAATGTAGAATATATATATCGGATACAAGCGGTTCATGACCTGGGGAGTTTCTGTGATTCAGTGTGGAGCGATACAGTTACTTTAACCCCTTTTGACACTATTATCCCCGAAAAACCAACGATCTGTAACGTAACCGTTGATAACAATTTCAGTGATATCATTATTGAATATAATAATAGCTCAAGCGGAGATATTGACAGTTTTTACTTATGGGATTTGCCAACAAACTATCTTCTATTTAGTGATGAAGGAATTGGAAGTGGTGTAAGTTCCTACTTGGATGTGGGCGCCATCATAGTGTCTGATCAACAAGGCTGTTACACTCTTTCAGCATCAGATACTTGTGGCAATCCAAGTGGTCAAACTACACCATATTGCTCAATTAACCTGAGTGCATTTAGTGGAATACAAGAAAATTTTCTTGAATGGACCCGGTTTACAGTATGGCAACCTGATGAATATCGAATTTATGGGGGGACTAATTTGTCATTCTCTTATTTAGGAAGCACTGATCATCTCACTTTCATTCATTCGAATCTCACCTGTGATCAAACATATATCTATAGAATTGAGGCGATAAGAAATGGTGGAGTAGAGTGTATCTCAAGTTTCAGTGATACAGCCAAGGTATATTGTTCAGATATACGATTTCCAAATACTTTTACCCCAAACGGAGATGGGCAGAATGATTATTTTAGGCCGATAATTGCTACTAACATTTCAACTATGGACTTCATGGTTTTTAATAGGTGGGGAAATAAGGTCTTCCAAACCAACAATCCAAAGATCATGTGGGATGGAACAGCCCAAAATGGGAATGCTTGCAATACCGGAGTGTACTTTTTCATTGCAAAAGTGGGGTTAATTGAAAATAAAGATGTAAGGAATTTAATTGTGAATGGCTGGATACATCTTTTCACAAATCAATAATTAGATGCACATGACAAAAACTATCTTCTTTCATTTTCTACTGTTTTTAATCGTCTTTTGTGGAGCAACCCATGCTCAGACAACTGTATTATTTGAAGATTTTGAATCAGGAGGTGCTCTTTTCACCCAATCCGGAGATGACACATGGAACCAAAATACTTCTATTTATTTCTCTAATAGCAATTCCTTCCATTTAGCCTATACCTCTGGATCAAATACAATTTTAGTATTAAGTACTGCTATAGATCTCACATCATATACAGGAGCTTTGTTGGATTTTTATCACATTGCTAAGGTGGAGGTTTCAGATACTTGCTGGGTTCAAATATCTTCTGACAATGGCAGCACTTGGGACACTTTGGCATCAAAAGAATATTACGGGCAAGGTTTTCTTTTAAATGACCTCAACTTTTTTGATGGCTCCTACCCCGAATGGGAATATAATATTAATACAGTCCCAGATAATTCCTGGTGGAAAAAGGAGACCTTCAATATCTCAAAATATACAGGAGTTGGCAATAGCCAGGTAAAGATCCGCTTTGTCTTAAAATCTGATAATTTACTTAGTTGGTATGGTTGGTTGTTGGATGATATTAAAGTAACAGGAGTTACCTCAGGGGAATTCGATCCCCCTGCTATTGAACACTACTCACTCACCAACACCGGCTCCCCTAACTCTAGAAATGTATATGCAATAATTCAGGATTCTAGTGGCATTGATTCTGCAATGGTCTATTATCGAATAGATGGGGGTTCCTGGATTGGACCTAATGTTATGACCATTATTGCAGGTGATGAATATAAATTTGCAATCCCCGGGCAAATGCCAGGCACCACTATTGACTACTATCTCAAAGCTGTAGATGCAACGTCTTATAGAAATACTGCTTATCACCCATCAAATGAACCTGTTAATTATCATACCTATGATGTGGTATCAGCCATTTATGAATTTCCATATTTTGAAGGTTTTGAAGGAGCTTCAGCTGCTCAGTGGACTCATAAAGATGATCTAACCGTTGGGAATACAGGCGTTCATCCCGTTGATGACTGGGATTTAGGGCACCCTAATAAAAACCATTTTAGACATCCTTATGAGGGAGATAAAGCATATGTTACTCAATTATATAGCTGGTACTCATACAACAGCAGGTCATCATTGATCAGTCCATTGTTTGACCTTAAAAATGTAGTAAACCCATCCATATCATTCTACCATGTGCTGGACTGCCTTTCAAATAGTGATGGTGGCAGGATCGATTATACATTAGATGAAGGAGTTACCTGGCATGTTTTAGGCCAACCTAATAATCCAGCTAGTAGTAATTGGTATAACAAATACGCACTCGGAAGTGCGAGTACACCCGTATCACGACCAGGATGGTCGGCATGGAGAAGCCCTTGGGCAAACTCAAGCTATGACCTAACAGGTATTGGTTGGCCCGATTATTTTATCCGATTCCGATTTGCATTCACTTCCAGCTCTTCAAGTGGTGATGGCTGGATGATAGATAATGTTCGGGTGGGAGGGTCAACAGGTGTTAGCGAAGTATCTAAACCCACTCATCTTCAACTTATCCATCTATACCCTATCCCATCTAACGGAACCATGCATATATCCTATTTTCTCAGCGAAAAGAGTGTGGATGGCGTAAGAATATTTAACACTTTGGGAGAAGTGGTCCACATTTTTCAATTAACGTATAATACCCCTGGAACGCATCATGAAACATTACATCTGGAATTTCTGGGCAGCGGACTCTATTTAATACAATTTACTACTAAAAACACCTCTGTTGGCGAGTATTTCCAGATCCTAAAATAGCTAAAGGAAGGATGTTTGTGGCTTTACATTCTTATGTAAAAAATTTATTCCCCCCCTTGGGGGAGCGCTTCGCTTACCCCCAATCGCAAATTATCACTTTTTTTTCACTTTTAATAGAACAGTTTTCATGAAAAAGTTACACGCAAAGAATAGTCAATATCAATCCGGAAAGATCAAATAATTTAGAATATTCCCAAACCAAAATTGATTTATTATTGTTAATTTTATTATTGATAATAATTGAAAAATGGAATCAAAGGATCAAATACCTGCATCATTATATACGGAATCAACACCTAATCCTGAAACGTTGAAATTTGTAGCCAACCAAATGTTGCTTGCCAATGGAAGCGAGAATTTCCCGGATGTGGAAAGTGCTAATAGCAGCCCCCTGGCCTTTGAACTATTTGGATTCCCATTTGTAAATGGTGTCTTTATATCTCAGAACTTCGTGACCATAACCAAACAGGAAAGTGACATATGGGAAGATATTATCCCTTCTTTGAAAGAGTTCATTACCAAATATATTTCTGAAGGTAAAGAGATCATAAAACCCAAAACAAGTACCGATGAAATTAAAGGTCCCGGTGAAGAGGCTGAAGTAGTACTGAAAATTAAAGACATACTAGAGAATCGGGTACGACCAGCCGTAGAAATGGATGGTGGTGCCATCAGATTCGTTTCATTTGAAAACGGAACTGTTACTGTACAATTACAAGGTGCCTGCAGCGGGTGCCCATCAGCAGGGGTAACACTTAAGGCAGGGATTGAAGCGTTACTAAAACAAACGATTCCAGAAGTCAAAAATGTTGTTGCCGAAAGTGGTATATGAAAAACCCAAAACCATGAAAACATATACAAAAAAATTAGCCGCAATCATTTTTCTCCTGTCAACCATTATCATCGTCTCTTGTCATAAAGAGATCATTGTTGAGCATGAGGGAACTGCCAAATCTTCTGTATATACGGAATTAACACTCTCACAAGAGGAATCGGATCTGGTGCAATTAGATAATAAATTCGCATTGAAGATATTTAGAGAGATCGTTTCCGCAGAAGAAGATAAGAATCTGTTCATCTCTCCATTAAGTATAGCCATGGCATTAACCATGACCTATAATGGAGCAGGTACTACTACCAAAGATGCGATGCAGGAAACCCTCGAGCTTTCAGAGATGACAATTGCACAAGTCAATGATGGTTATCTTAAGCTAATTGATCAACTTGTTACCCTTGACAATAAAGCAAAATTACTGATCGCCAACTCTATATGGTATAGGGAAGGTTTTAGTGTCAAAGTTCCTTTTATCAATACCAACAAAGATTATTTCAATGCTGAAGTATCTGCACTTGATTTTACTGATCCATCTGCAAAAGATGTCATTAACGGATGGGTTGATGAAAACACAAATGGAAAAATTGCAGAGATCATAAAAGTGATTCCTCCTCAGATGGTGATGTATTTGATCAATGCTATTTATTTCAAAGGAATATGGACGAATGAATTTGATGAAGATAAAACATTTAATGACCTATTCACCCTGCCCGATAATACGCAAATCCCCTGCAGAATGATGACGGAAAAAGAGGAGTACAAGTACTTTGAAAACGCTGATTTTCAAGCGGTTAACCTGACCTATGGAGGTGGCAATTTCAGTATGATCATTTTATTGCCAAAGCCAACCAAAGAAGTTGATGACATCTTACACATTATGGATATTGACGGTTGGGATTCCTGGATGAGCAATTTCTCAGAAGTTGAAATGGCGTTGTATCTCCCTAAATTCAAATTAGAGTATGAGATCGGTCTTAAAGATATCCTAAAATCCCTTGGGATGGATATTGCTTTTAGTCAGTCTCTTGCTGATTTTTCGGGGATCTCTGAAGGTTCTGAGAATCTCTATATAAGCGAGGTGAAACATAAGACCTTTGTTGAAGTGAACGAAGAAGGGACAGAAGCTGCTGCTGTGACTTCTGTAGGTATTGGTATTACTTCATTACCTCCCACAATGTATATCAACAAGCCTTTTATATTTGCGATCAGAGAAAATAGTTCTGAAACGATCCTCTTCATGGGGAAAATAGTGGAGCCGACTTTATAAGATTATTAAATCCATATCTTCACTCCCTCTGTGCAATTATTACAAATATCGATTTCCTTTCTTGATCGTAATAACTTTGATCTAAAATCATTGTATTCGTTGCTATGCCAAATCTCTTTAAATGAATTTTCACGAAGAGTACCCATTTTATGGTCAGCATCTTTATCAAAACAGCAAGGGGTTACTATCCCATCCCATGTGATCACACATGAATGGTATAACTTCCAGCAATGATCAGGCAAGCTACTCTTGATAGTATAGGTACCATTGGGTTGTAGCCGATATCTGGAAAATTTCTCAACAGATGGTATTAATTCACTTCCCTGCTCATAATCATTGATCTGTGCGGTTTTAAGGCGAACTTCATCAACACCTAGCTCTTTTCCAAGTTTGTAAATTTCATCGATCTGCTTTTCATTTTGCTTCACCACCAAAAACTGAAAAATTACATGGGGGGTTTTAGACTTCAATTTCTTCTTCCAATCGATAATTCGCCGGGTTCCCTGGATCACCTTCTCCAACTCTCCCCCCTGCCGATATGATGCATAAGTGGCCTGATCTGTACCATCAATAGAGATGATCAACCTATCTAATCCTGACTTAACGGTCATTTTCGACATCTTTTCATCAAGGTAATGGGCATTGGTGGATGTAGCGGTATATATTCCTTTTTGGGATGCATATGTAACCATTTCCAGGAAGTCAGGGTTTAGATAAGGCTCTCCCTGAAAATAAAAGATAAGATATAACAAAGTACTATGTAACTCATTGATCATTTCACCAAAAAAGTCTTTCTCCAACATCCCGGTTGGACGGGAAAATGCCCGCTGCCCACTTGGACATTCAGGACACCTCAAATTACAGGAAGTTGTGGGTTCTACAGACACTGAAAAAGGCATCCCCCATTGAATAGGCCGTTTGGTCAATTTGGAAAGATAGTAGGAAGACAAAACTAACCAGGCATTCCAGGCCTTTGGAAGCGTGAGCTTCGATAAGAGGTTTATATTATCTTTAAAATTAAGTTCCACGAATTGACTTTTACTTGTCGGGAGGTGTTGAGTGACCGATCGTGGTCAAACCAGATTAAATGGCAGAAGTAAATTGCTTTAAGAAACGCACATCATTCTCAAAAAATAAGCGAATATCCTTGATCTGATATTTCAACATAGCAATACGTTCGATTCCCATTCCAAAAGCAAAACCCGTATACTTTTTACTATCGATCTTACAATTGTCCAATACTGCCGGGTCTACCATTCCACATCCCAAAATCTCAACCCATCCTGAATTTTTACATACCGGGCATCCTTTACCTTTACATATCAGGCATGAAATATCCATTTCTGCCGATGGTTCAGTAAAAGGGAAATACGATGGCCGAAAGCGGATCTTTGTATCCTCGCCAAACATCTCCATAGCAAAATAGTAAAGCGTTTGTTTAAGGTCCCCAAATGACACCTCCTCATCAATATACAATCCCTCAACTTGGTGGAATTGACAGTGCGCCCTTGCCGAAATAGTTTCATTTCTATATACTCTACCCGGAGAAATTGTTCTAATAGGAGGTTTGGTGGATTGCATCACACTCACCTGAACAGAAGAGGTATGCGTACGCAGGACAATGTCAGGAGCCACTTTAACAAAGTAGGTGTCCTGCATATCTCGGGCGGGGTGGTTCTCAGGCATATTCAATGCAGTGAAATTATGCCAGTCATCAACGATCTCCGGCCCTTCAGAAATGGTAAATCCCATTCTTGAATAAATGGAGATGATCTTATTGCGTATAATAGAGATCGGGTGCCTTGCTCCCACCTGAAAAGGTTCGGGGGGCAACGTAAGGTCAATATCAGGGTTTTTCTTTCCCTTGGTAGTTTTAGTTTTGACAGCTAATTTTTCCTCTGCCTCCTGTTTAATGCGATTCACCAAAGCACCAAATTCTTTCCTTTTTTCAGGTGCAATGTTCTTTATCTCGGAAGTCAGTTGTTTTATCAATCCTTTCTTCACCAGATACTTCATCCTGAATTCCTCAAGGCTCTCCTTCTTGTCAGCCTTAAAACTCCTTACTTCCTCAAGAATTTTTTTTGCTTTGTTAAAGAGTTGCTCCATGGTACTTGATGAATTATTTGGAGCTGTAGTTAGGTGCTTCACGCGTTATAGCTACATCATGTGGGTGTCCTTCCCTGATTCCTGCAGCAGATATTTTGATGAATTTGGCTTTCTTTAAGGCAGGTATATCATGTGCTCCGCAATACCCCATGCCCGCTCTAAGGCCTCCTACATATTGAACCATAACTTCTGCCAAAGTTCCCTTATAAGGAACCCTTCCCACTATACCCTCAGGTACTAATTTGTTAATGTCATCTTCCACATCCTGGAAGTAGCGATCTTTTGATCCTTCCTGCATAGCTTCCACAGATCCCATTCCCCTGTATAATTTGAATTTCCTACCTTCAAAAATGATCGTTTCTCCCGGAGATTCTTCCACACCGGCAAAAAGGGAACCTGCCATTACGACATCAGCCCCAGCGGCAATGGCTTTTACAATATCACCTGTATAACGGATACCACCATCAGCAATGATAGGGACTCCGGAACCTTTCACTCCTTTTGCTGCCTCATAAATAGCAGAAAGCTGTGGTACACCAATACCTGCTATTACTCTAGAAGTGCAGATCGAACCAGGTCCTACCCCAACTTTAACAGCATCGGCGCCGGCCTTTACCAGATCTGCAGCTGCTTGCTGTGTTGCAACATTACCTACAATGATATCTAGTTTTGGAAATTTCTTCTTTGCTCTTTTCAGGGCATCAATCACACCTTTGGAATGTCCATGGGCAGTGTCAATACATATCAGGTCAACTCCCTCTTCCATTAAAGCGTCGATCCTATCGTGTACATCAGCTGTAACTCCAACTGCTGCCCCTACGCGAAGCCTGCCAAATTCATCCTTGCAGGCTTTTGGATGACTCTTCAACTTCATGATATCTTTATAAGTGATCAAACCGATCAATTCACCCTTTGCACCTACAACAGGTAGTTTCTCTATCTTATTCTTTTGAAGGATCTTTCCCGCTTTTTTAAGATCAGTGCCTTTAGGTGCAGTGATGACCTTTGTTGTCATCAGTTCACTGACCGGCTTTGGTAAACTATTCTCCATACGAAGATCCCTATTTGTAAGAATGCCAACTAACTTCATATTACCATTTACGATAGGAATACCCCCTATTTTGTTTTCCTTCATTAGCCTAACGGCATCTCTTACAGTTGCCGTTTGGTCAAGGGTAATAGGTTTAATGATCATACCACTCTCAGATCTCTTCACCTTTCTTACTTCCTTAGCATGCTGCTGAATTGATAAATTCTTGTGGAGGATACCAATACCTCCTTCCTGTGCAATGGCTATTGAAAGCTCGGATTCGGTAACTGTATCCATTGCAGCTGAGACAATAGGCAGGTTGATTGATATATTCTTGGTGATCTTGGAAGCAATATCTACTTCACGTGGCAGAATATTGGAATATGCGGGCACAAGAAGTACATCATCAAACGTTAAGCCCTCTCCGACAAATTTATTAGTACTTCCTGCCATTTTATGATGGTTTAACATGCAAAAATAGCAAATTTTAAGCGATTGGAGAATAAATTATGAATGTAAGTTGAAATTCGAAAGTAATTGTAATATAGATTTCACCACTTCAACTAAATAGCATTTCATCAAATTGGACACAAATAGCGACACAATTCAATAATTTTTAATACCTTTAAATAAATTAATCCCTATGAAAAAGATCATCATCATTGCCATACTATCATCATTTTGCCTCACTAGTTTTTCGCAACTTATCCTAGTCAGCGAGATGTCTTTTTTGTTCAACAAGGATTTGCAAAAAGACATCGACAAATTCAAGAATAGCAAAGTAAGGGAATTAAAGGTCTATTATGGAAAATATACAGGAACAAATAATCGTGAAGATGAAAAACCTATAACTATCTATCAATATAAAAATAATGGCTTTATTTACTCGAAAAAAACAATAAAGCCTAACGGAAATATTGGAAACACTAATACGATAACATTCGATTCCATTCAGGGACATTCAGTAGAAACATCAATTAATTCAAAAGGTAAGATCACCAGTAAAACAAGAAGAGAATTTTCTGATTCAGGGAGGACATTGAAATGGGAAAGTGGCTATAATAGAAGAACAGATGGTTTTCGAACAAAAACAGTCTATCAATATACGGAAGACAATAAGATGGCATCAATGAGCAATTATAGACATTATGGCAATAAACTTTGGAACAAATGGGTATATGAATATTTTCCAAATGGAGATCCGAAAAGATCCACTCGTTATAATGGAAAAGGGGTTGTAAAATACACCATCAATTATGAGTGTAAAACAGATACTCTATTAACTGCTTCTGTTCCTAAAAAAAGCGCAGAAATTTGTATTTTTCATGGGTATGATAAGGATGGCTACAAGATAAAGGTATTTAGAAAAACAGATGGAAATGGCAATATCCTGAAAAAGGTAGGAAAATTTGATGAAAATGATCAAATGATCGAGATCAGTGAATTTGATACGTACGATAATTTATTAAGAACATGGGCATTACGAACTAAGGAAAATCCTGTGGATAAATTCACTGCCTATCATAAAAAAACGGGCAAAGTCAAGAGAATAACTATTCAAAAGTATGATGATGCAGGCAATCTCATCGAATATGCTTCCTATGGCAAAAACAACAAGCTTAAACAAAAGTGGGCCCATCAATTTAACGATACTAACTTGCTGCAAGCAACCATCTTTTATAGTACTAAAAATAAACCAAGCTATATTTATAGATTTGAATATCTTTATTTCGAATGAATGCCCGATAAGATGTATTTAGGTAAAAAAACCTTCTCTCTCATACCGCTTATTATTAGCATCAACTCATGTTCAATTTAATTGTAATAACACTCCTGCCTGCCCTGTAACATTGTTCCATCAAGGATTCTAGAGTACTTGCTATATAGCATATAATAATATGATTTTTCTCATATGAATTAATTTTTAAAAAAATCTCCTTTTCACTATCTTACACAATAACCGCCTATTTGAGTATCAAAATATGATCATGTGAATGCAATACTCACTGATCAATAAAATAAAAAATACTCACTATGTGCATCCTGATCACTCACCGGCATGTTAGTTCTAATTTCCTTCAGGGAAAAGCATGGATGTCCCTAATTTACATTTTGTCACAAATTTGGCCAGCTAAGCAATATAGCTGCTGTTGGATCAATTAATCCTATCAATTATGAAAATAAAACCGGTAATTCTACTAGTTGAGGACAGCAAAGAGAACCTTCAGGTTCTTAAATTGATCCTTGACAGATTGAATGTGACTTTTATACAAGCCACTTCTGGAGAAAGTGCTATCAAAAAGGCCAAAGATGTTGAATTAGCACTTGCTATTGTAGATGTTCAGTTACCGGGGATGGATGGCTTTGATACAATGAAAAGATTACACAAGCAAAGGCTGCATAAGCAGTTACCGGTAATATTTATTTCAGGCATATTTACACAAGACCAATACAAGATAAAAGGGATACAGGAGGGTGCTGTTGACTTTATTGCTAAACCGGTGGTCCCGGAAATTTTAATCGGAAAAGTAACTGTATTCATAAACCTTTACATCCAAAAGGAAGAGTTACGTATCGCTAATGAGATGCTGCAGGAAGAAATACAAATCCGTAAACTTGCTCAAGAAAAAACCAAAGAATCTGAGATCAAATTCCGCTCCTATATTAATAAGATGCTTGATGGATTCGCTTTTCACAAGATCGTAACCGACAAAAAAGGGAAACCTGTTGATTACATATTTTTGGAAATCAATAAGGCATTTGAAAAATTAACAGGCCTGAAAAGAAAGAATGTTATAGGCAATAAGGTGACAGAAGTGATTCCCGGCATTGAAAAGGATCCTGCAGATTGGATCGGAAAATATGGGAAAGTGGCTCTGGAAGAGAAAGAAATCCGATTTGAAAGCTATGCCGAGCCATTGAACAAATGGTATTCGGTAGCAGCATACAGTTTGAAGAAAGGATATTTTGCTGCAGTGTTTGAGGATGTCACAGACCAAAAAAATGCACAAAAATCACTTGAAACACTTTATAAAGTTACATCAACTCATATCAAGCAAGACTTTTTTGATAGTGTTGTCAGCAATATTTGCAAATTATTTGATATTGAATGTGCCATTATAGGTAAGATGATTGACAAGAATAGAATCATTGCTTTGTCTATGCAACTTGATGGTAAGTATATCCATGATTATCAATATGAGTTGAAAATTGCACCATGTGATATCGTTGTCAAAAAGGGCTTCACTTTGTATCCTTCAAACGTGTCGAAATTATTCCCACAAGATAATGATCTTATTAAAATGAAGGGAGAGGGGTATATTGGCATTCCTTTGAAGAATAAGGCCGGTAAAGCCATAGGAGTACTTTGCGGGATATCACGAAAAAAACTTATCGTATCACCTCAAGCTGAGGAAGCTTTTATGATCATGGCTGTCAGGGCATCAATGGAAATTGAACGGATTAATTTTGAAGATAAACTGGCAGGAAGCGAAGTCAAATACCGCACTTTAGTTGAAAGTTCACCTTTGTCCATTATTGTCCATGTAAATAATAAAATTGTTTATATAAACAAAAAAGCTGTAGAAATAATGGCAGCGAAAAAGAAAGATGACCTTATCGGTAAGCCGATAATGGATTATGTTCATTCATCTTCCAAGCAATTGGTATATGACAGGATTGCGAAAGTAATGAAATCCAAGAAGGCTTTAGCTACCATTGAAGAGAAATTTATCCGACTTGACAAAAAGATTATTGACGTTGAGGTATCAAGTATCCCAATATTATATGATGGAGAAAATGCTATTCAGGTAATCTTTAATGATATCACAAAAAGGAAACAAGGAGAGCGGGCTTTGACAGAAAGTGAAACTAGATATCGCAATCTTTTTGAGAATATGATACAGGGTGTGCTGTATCAAAAAGCTGATGGAACAATAAGTGGGGCAAACAAAGCAGCCCTTGATATGTTTGGACTAACCCTTGACCAGATGCTCAACTGGAATTTGAAAAACCCTAAATATAGCGTAGTTAGTGAAAACGAATCACCTCTGGCATTCGATAGCTATCCTGCAATCATTGCATTAAGGACCGGTAAGCCTGTTGCCAATGTCATCATCGGTGTGCTTATCACAGGTAAAAAAGATTATTTATGGTTAAATGTCAATGCCATTCCACAATTCAAAGACAAAGAGAAGAAGCCTTACCAGGTATTCGTAACATTACATAATGTTACTGAGCGGAAAAAATCAGAAAAGTTACTGAAAGAACGTGAATTCTTTCTAAGTCAATCACAGGCAGTTGGTAAAATCGGCTCCTATCTATTAAACACTACCGAGGGCCTCTGGACTTCATCAGATACGTTAGACAAATTATTTGGAATCAACAAGAAATTCAAAAGAGATGTAGAAGGATGGCTTCAAATTGTACATCCGGAACATCGAAAAATGATGACCACCTATTTTGCAGAAGAGGTGGTCAAAAAGGGGAATCCATTTAACAAAGAATACAGGATTATTCGAAAAAATGATCAGGAAGAGAGGTGGGTACATGGTCTTGGAAAACTGGAATATGATGACAAAGGGGAATTAATTTATATGTTAGGCACCATTCAAGATATCACTAATAGGAAAAAATCTGATGAGAAATTACAATTGTCAAATACTATTCTTAAAGATATTGGAACTTTGGTCTTGGTAAGTAACACTAAAGGAGAAGTCCTTTATTGCTCTCCTTCTGTTAAAAGTATGACTGGTTATAATGTCAAAGAAGTGCTAGACCTTGGTTGGTGGGAACTATCCTTTTGGGAAAAGGATGAAGCCACAAAAACAAAAATCAAGTTGAAAGAATATACTAAAGGAAAGGGATATGCTGAATTGCAGCATTATGAACGAAAAATAAAATGTAAAAATGGTTCAAGTAAATGGTTTATCTGGCAAAACTCTATAGGCCCGGACGGGTTGATAATAGGTGTTGGTCATGATATCACTATAAGAAAGAAATTTGAAGAAGCCCTCAATAAATCAAAGGTATACTCTGAAACGATACTTTCCACCATGCCAGACGGGATGGACATTGTAAAAGAAGATGGTACAATCATGTATATGAATAAAGCCTTTAATAATATTTTTGGTAATAACGTCATTGGTAAGAAATGCTTTGAGATATACAAAGATGATAAGAAAAAATGCAAAGATTGTCCGCTGAATTATCCAATTAAAATTGGAGAAACTCATAAAGCTATAGTTAATGGTGTTGCAGGAGGGAATACTTTTGAAGTTAACCATACAGGAATGCTCCTTGATGATGGCTCAAAAGCTATTTTAGAGGTGTTTAGGGATATCACTGAGCAGGAGAAAGCAAAAGATAAGCTGATAAACGCTAATACCGAATTGAACACTTTTGTGTATAAATCATCTCATGATCTTAAAGCCCCATTGGCATCCATCCTTGGATTGGTAAATATTGCGAAGATGGATGTTACAGATGAGAGTGCATTGAAATATTTAGGAATGATCGCTGACTCTATCGACCGGCTGGACAATATTCTTATGGAACTATTACGGATCGTGAAGATCACCGAAGGTGTTGTAGTGCATAAAATTGCAAATCTGAATGAGATGGTTGCAGACATCATTGACAGCTTAAAGCATTTAGAAATGGCTGCAAATGTAACTTTTCAAGTAAATATTAACCAAAAAAATATCTTCTATAGTGATCGCGGCCTGATCATTCCCATCTTACAAAATCTCATTACCAATGCTTTGATGTATAAGAGTTTGAATGGCAAGGCACCTTACATATCAATTGAAGTATCTGATAAGGATCAAGGTGTGCAAATAATAGTTAAAGACAATGGGCAGGGAATCAGAAAAGATGTGAAGGAAAATATCTTTGAAATGTTCTTCCGGGGCAACCAAACCTCAAAAGGAAGTGGCCTGGGCTTGTTTATTGTCAAAAGATCCATTGAGAAACTGGGAGGAAAGATCAAATTAGCAAGTGTAGAAGGAAAGGGATCGACATTCACCATATATATACCTTCAGTTGGCTCTATGGTACCTTCTAAAAAAGAAACAATAATAACAGAATAGCACCCTTTTCTACTGCTTTGTTTTGAGATCCTTTTCTACTTTCTTCTTGCTTTTTTTGAATTTTAAACTTTGCTTTTTCAGATTTGCAATCTGAAAGTAGGAGACTTGGGATTTGTAATCCCTCTTCTCTTTCTTCTTCTTCGCTCTTTCGGATTTGTAATCCCTCTTCTCTTTTTTCTCTTTCTTCTTCGCTCTTTCGGATTTG